>CAZIEC010000005.1:3691-36372 GCA_964538145.1 uncultured archaeon | reverse complement strand
AAAAATTAAAAGAAAAATAGAGATAACTAATTTTATTTTTAAAAAAAAATTATTTTTTTGATTACATTGGTGGCATTCCGCCCATTCCTTCAGGACCCATTCCACCCATTCCTCCCATTCCTCCACCTGGTCCACCAGGCATTCCAGGAGGTTCTGGTTGCTTGGATCCTGCTATAACATCATCGATTCTCAGGATCATTGAAGTTGCTTCAGTTGAGCTCTTTATTGCTTGAACTTTCACGGCAGTAGGTTCGATTATTCCGATTTTTGTCATATCCTCAATAATTTCTCCAGTTTCCATGTCAAAACCAGCAAATCTATTTCCTTCTTGATGTTTTGCTCTTAGATTCATTAAGATTTCGATTTGATCAAGTCCAGCATTTTCGGCCAAGGTTTTAGGAATTATTTCGAGACTATCTGCGAAAGCTTCAACTGCTAATTGTTCACGACCTCCTAAAGTTGATGCGAATTTTCTCAATTTAATTGCTGTTTCTAGTTCTGGAGCTCCGCCACCACCAACGATTTTTTCATCTTCAACAATATCCCTAACAACGCACAAGGCATCATGAATTGCTCTTTCAACTTCATCCACGATTAGTTCAGTTCCACCTCGGATCAAGATCACTACAGATTTAGGATCCTTGCATTCTTCAATGAATACCCAGCTATCATTCATTATCTTGCGTTCTTCTACTAATCCAGCATATCCAAGTTTTTCTGGTGTTACATCATCTAAACTGGTAAAGATCATTCCACCGGTTGCTTTGGATAACTTTTCCATATCAGATTTCTTAACTCTTCTTACTGCCATGATTCCTTTCTTAGCAAGAAAATGTTGAGCTAAGTCATCGATTCCTTTTTGGCAAATGACTACGTTAGCACCAGATTTTTCGATCTTTTCAATCATTGTTCTAAGCATTTTCTCTTCTTCATCAAGAAATTGCTGAATTTGTTCTGGACTTGTTATTTGTAGTTTGCTGTCAAATTCTGTCTTTTCAATCTCAAGAGCGCTTTGTAACAATAGTATCTTAGCATCTTTAATTGATTTTGGCATTCCAGGACTTACAACTTCCTTATCCAAAATAATGCCCTTGATTAATCTGGTGTCATCAATGCTTTCACCTTCTTTCTTTTGAATTTGGACTTTATCAATGTCAGCTATCCACTTGCCATTTTCTCCCTTTTCTGCAATTGATTTGATTGCTTCAATGCATATCTCAGCAAGCATTTCTTTTGACTCAGAAACTAATTTACTGGACATGCATGTCATTGCTGCGTTTTTTAACTTTTCATAATCGTCAATGCTTGCTTTAATGGACATTTCGTCTAAGATTTCAATAGCTTTTTCTGCAGCTTTTCGAAAACCTTCAGTTATTACTGTTGGGTGAATTTTTTGTTCTAAAAGCTTTTCGGCCCTTTTTAATAGTTCACCAGCAAGAATAACACTAGTAGTGGTTCCATCTCCAACCTCAGAGTCTTGTGTCTTAGCAACTTCTACCATCATTTTCGCAGCAGGATGTTGAACATCTATCTCCTTGAGAATTGTTGCTCCATCATTTGTAATTACAACATCACCAAATTGATCAACTAACATTTTGTCCATTCCTCGTGGACCAAGTGAAGTGCGAACTGCCTCAGCAATTACTTTAGCAGCTGCAATGTTATTCGTCATTGCATCTTTGCCACGAGTTCTTTCAGTACCCTCTTTAAGTAGTAAAACAGGGGTTCCTCCAAGTTGAGCCATTTTCTTATTTCACCATTTAAATTTTATTTCAAACTTTATTATTTTTTATGATATTGAGATCATTTATATATGAAATTTAAAAAAGTTTTCTACTTTTTAAAGGACCAAAATATTCAACTTTTCTAATTTTTGATTTTAAATTGCTTAAATTTAAAAATTATTTTAAAATAGAATTTTATTGGAAAAAAATGCTTGAAATGATGATATTTAAATTAAATTTTCACAATCTCTATACGCAAGAACATTCATTCCCTAGCTAAATAAACTTTATTGGTAAAATAAAAAAAGCGTTTTTACATTTTGTTTACAAATATTAATCGCTTGATTTAAAGAAGGATTAGCTTTTTTAATTAAATTAAAGAAAAAATCCACTCATTTAGTCAATTCTTTCCTTTTTGGTCTTAAATCTTTTCCGTGACATTTTCGGCACTTTTTTGCCTTAATTGGATTAAGAGCACCACATCTTCGACATACACTCTTCTCTAAAAGGTGATATCTTGCAATTTTTCGTTTTTCTAAATCATCAATGGGACTCATGGTTTTTAATCTCTATTTTTATGATTTTTAATAATAAAAGAATAATTAAAATCAAGAATATTTGAGAAAATTGTTTTTAAAATTAAAATTTTTGGAATCAATCAAAAAATTAAAATGTTATAATAAATAGAATTAATATAATCGATAATAGTACAATCTAATTTTAAGTTGAGATGGAATGCCTAAAGAAATATTTACCGAGGAAGAGTTCTTAAAATATTCAGAACACGCGATTCATTGCAGGGTTAAAAGGATAAAAGATATTGTAAAACTTAAATTGAGAACAAGAAGATGTCTATATACTTTTAAAACAGACCCAACAACGGCAGATAGATTGATAAAATCATTAAATTGCGACATCATTGAACTGTGATTTTTTTAGAATTCTCAACAGATTTGGTTAAAATTTTTTTTAATGTGCTTTATTGAGACAATATTTAAGCTTCTTTAAAAATTATTTAACATTCTGAGAAATAAAATTTAAAATTTATTTAAAATTAATTTAGAATTATAAGTAGATATTTTCCTAATTTATAAATTGCCACATAGAGTTGATAAATGGTTAAGGAATTACCTGCTGATAAGACTTGTATAAATTCAGGATTTTTATGTACTAATTGCCAAGCTAGACTTGATGCTGGAGAAATAACGGAGTTTGATATCGATTTAGCAAGAAATTTTCTAAAATTAGAAGAGGAAGATAGATTTTCTTTTCTTAAGGATGTTTCATTTTACAAATCTATTGATTATGGAGATGTTGTCATATTAGTCGTAGGGAAAAAAGATAAACTTAAAATAACTCAAGAGTTAGTCGATTGGATCAAAGAAACATATGAAATTGAAGAAATAATTTTAGTAGAAAAAACAAATAATCCACGACCCGTAATTGAGGCATTAATATCTCCTTACAAATTAATATCTTTAAATGAAATATTCTTACCAGTAGGAGAAGTTGAATTTAAAGCGGTAATTAGTAAAAGAGATCAGGATAAATTGCTTTTTACAAAAGAAGAATTAGAAGATTTAGTATTTGAATTAACAGGAAATATAATAAGAATAAGTTTTGAATGAAAAATTTAAAAAATCTTATTTTTCTTTATATAACATTCGGAATGTGTTATCGTGGAAGAATATAAACAAGTTATTTTAATTAGAACAGATTTAAAAATGGGCACCGGTAAAAAGTGTGCGCAAGCCTGCCACGCATCAGTAACCGCAGCTGATATTGTACGAGTACAGGATAAAAAAACATGGAAACAATGGATGAATTCAGGTCAAAAGAAAGTCATCTTGAAGATTAACAATATTGAAGAAATGAATGAGATAACAAGAAAGTTAAGAACGAAAAAAATCCCATATTTCGTGGTAAAAGATGCAGGTTTAACTCAATTACCACCTGGAACAATAACAGCAGTCGGCATTGGTCCTGTAAAATCTGAAATAATTGATGAGATTACTGGACACTTGAAGTTGTTATAATTAGTCATGAAAGGAGTAAAAAATGCCTAATGAGATGAAATGTGATATATGTTTTGAAAATAATAGTGAACGAGAAGTTGAAAAGTTTGTTGGCATAAGATATTTTATGACTCCTAAAGTAAAAGGTATCGGTGGCATTTACAAATATACTCATAAAGATTTTATTGTTAAAGAGATAACTGAAGATGGAGAAGTATTAGAAATAAGGGATGATAACCCTCCAATATATTTCTCTGAAGATATTGATGACAAATATACCACTTTTAATTTGGTAAAAATAAATAAAGAAACTTTTGAAGCCATTAATTCAATAAGTAGTACTCTAAAAGTTCCAATAAATCAAATATCATATTCTGGGTTAAAAGATAAGTGCTCTATTAGTGTTCAAAAAATTTCTATAAAAGGAAATCATGTTGAACAACTAGAGAAATTGAAATTAAAAGATATTTTTATCAGGAATATTGTTCCTTCAAGTAAAGCTGTAAAATTAGGAAGCAATCGTGGGAATTTTTTTGTAATAACAATTAGAAATATTGAAAAGCAAAAGAATTTGCACAGATTAATTGAAAAAATTTTTAATTTTATTCAAAAACACGGATTTCTAAATTATTATGGCTTGCAAAGGTTTGGAAATTTTAGACCAAATTCTCATTTAATTGGAAGATATCTTTTAGAGGGAAACTTTGAAAAAGCATTTGAAGAATTCATTTTCACTACGTATTCTACAGAATCAGCGCGAATAAGAAAATTTCGTTCAAGATTAAAAAAAGAAAGGAATTACGAAGATGTTATCCGCTCTTTTCCAAAAGGCTTGAATTATGAACGACTTTTAATTGAATACTTAATTCAAGAAGATTATGATTACGAAAAAGCTTTTGATAATCTTCCAAGTTATCTATTTCGATTATTAATCAGTTCTTTTCAATCTTACGTGTTTAATCGAATTATATCATTAAGACTTAAAAATAAAATTTCACCAATTAAACCAGTGAAGGGAGATGTTATCAGTATTTTAGATGATGATAATGGCAATCCAACCCATGCTTCTTACATCTACGGTTTTTCCCTTGATAAGTATTTAAAGGAAGCTTTAAGGCTGAATAGAGCCTCAATTGTAATTCCATTAATAGGATATGATACTGATTTAAGCGATTATCCTTTAATGCAAAAATTATTTAACATGCTAATGAGTGAAGATGGATTTAATGAAGATATCTTTAAAAGTAAATACATGCGAGAGCATGATTTTAAAGGAACTTTTAGAAGAATGACAGTTAAACCAATTGGCCTTAAAATTATAGAGTTTAGGGAAGATGAGATATTTAAAGGTAAGTTGAAATTAAAAATTGAATTTTCTCTTCCCAGAGGTTCATATGCAACCATGCTATTAAGAGAATTGATGAAATGAAAAAAATTCAAAATTTTTGATTCGTATCATAAATACGTTTTAAAAATTTTCTTACTTTAAATTATGACAAAAAATTTATTGTAAATTTACTTTTCAAATTTAACTTACCAAATAAAAAATAATGGTTACATATCGAAATGGAATTAGATAATCTGGATGATTGGAGAAAGACTCATTATACTAAGGATGTATTACCAGAAATTGCTGGTCAAGAAGTCATTTTAGGAGGTTGGGTTCGAAATTATAGAGATCTTGGAGGGTTAAAATTTATTTCACTTCAAGATAAATATGGAGAGCGCCAAATTACGATTAAAAAAGGTGTTGTTCCAGATAAGGTGTTTGAAAAGGCTAAAGTGGGCTATCAATATTGTATAATGGTTAAAGGAAAAGTTAAAGCCTTCAATAAGGCACCTGGTGGCGTTGAAATAATCCCTTCAGATATAAAAATTTTAAATAAGACTCCCGAAAAATTGCCCATCGATATGACGGGTGAGACCATCTCAGAATTAGATTTAAGGCTAAATAATAGAGCACTCGATTTGAGATCATTGAGAAATCAAGCAATATTTAGTATTCGTGAAGAAGTGTTAAAATCCATAAGAAATTTTTTAATTGATAACGATTTTACAGAGATCACTACTCCAAAGATTATAGGTTCAGCTACAGAAGGGGGTACTGAGCTATTCCCAATAATGTATTTCGATAGAGAGGCATTTCTAACCCAATCAGCACAATTATATAAAGAACAACTTAGTGGCGTCTATGAGCGAGTATATGAGATTAGTCCTTGCTTTAGAGCCGAAAAAAGCCATACAAAAAGGCATCTCTGCGAAATTTTTACTTTAGATGTTGAGATGGCTTTTGCTAACATGCATGATGTAATGAAAATCTTAGAAGAATTAGTGCATAACGTGATTAAGAGTGTTAAAGAAAACAAGATTTCCGCATTAAAATTTTTAAAAATGGAAGATAAAACTGTTATTCCAGAATTACCATTAGAACGATATAAATATGATGAGATTCTCGATTTAATAAATACAAAATTTAAAATTGAAGTAGAATGGGGAGAAGATATTCCAACAGAAGCTTATAGAAAACTCGATGAAGAATTAACTGACTATTATTACATTACACATTGGCCAATGAAGATAAAACCCTTCTACATAATGCCCTCTTCAGATCCTACCTATAGTGAATCTTTTGATCTTCAAAAAGGATGGCTAGAATTAAGTTCAGGAGGCACGAGAATTCACAACAAAGATCAACTAGAAAAATCAATAGAATCAAAAGGTTTAAATCCATTATCGTTTGAATCGCACTTGAAAACCTTTGAATTTGGAATGCCACCCCACGCAGGTTTTGGACTAGGAATTGCACGTTGGATGACTGTTATCTGTGGCTTGGATGACATTCGTGAAGTCGTGATGTATCCTCGAACTCCTGAGCGCTTGACCCCCTAACTTTTTTTATTTTAATTTAAATAAATTTTTTCCTTAAAAAATGACAGTTAATTGGATTGATTCCTATATTAAAGCTGGAAAGGCAGTCATAGCTGCTAAAAAAGTAGCTAAACGACTTGTGAAGCCTGGAGCGCTATTGTTAGATATTGCAGAGAAATGTGAAGATGCAATATTAAATAACGAATGTGAATTAGCTTTTCCTGCAAATCTATCACTTAATGAAGTAGCTGCCCATTATAGCCCTCCAATTGATGATAAGAGTGAAGTTCCTAAAAAAGGATTATTGAAAATTGACTTGGGCGCCCATTATGATGGGTTTATAGCAGATTCTGCCATTACAATAAATATTGATAACGATGTTAAGCTTCAGGAATATGTTATTGCAGCTGAAGAAGCTCTTAATGCTGCAATTGAGATTTTTAGGCCTGGAATTAGGTTGTTTGAATTAGGAGACGTAATTGCTGAAAAAATAATTTCGCATGGCTTGCGACCAATTACTAATCTTGGAGGACACGAGCTTAAACAATATAATCTTCATGCGGGACCATTTATTCCAAATTATAAGGATAAAAGTCATGATAATGAATTAAAACCGGGAGATGCATATGCTTGCGAACCTTTTGTAACTTCTGGTGTTGGTCGCGTGATTAATGGTAAAAATTCTTATATTTTTAGATTTATTCGTAAGATAAAAAAGAATATTTCCTATGAACTTCAAACTTATATGAATAAAATAGAAAAATTAACTAAGCGATTACCTTTTTCCCCAAGACTCTTAGAAAGAAATGGCGTCATTCCAAAAAATAAGATTTCAAGAATTATTGAATTTCTAATTAATCGAAAAGTTCTTGATCATTATCCCATTTTAATAGAAAAATCTGGAGCCCCCGTTGCACAAGCCGAACATACCATTATTCTTGACTTAGATGGTAATCCAATAGTTACCACACGAGAATGAAAAGCTTTAAAAATTATACAGTCGTAATATTATGCGCTGGAAAAGGCACTAGAATGGAAGATTTGGTAAAAAATATAC
Source organism: uncultured archaeon (assembly GCA_964538145.1). Classification (GTDB taxonomy): domain Archaea; phylum Asgardarchaeota; class Lokiarchaeia; order Sigyniarchaeales; family SOKP01; genus SOKP01. The sequence goes on along the minus strand of CAZIEC010000005.1, from coordinate 28,708 downwards.
CAAAACCACTTCTGACTTTAAAAAAATTTAATAATAAGACCATACTCGAAATTTTAGTTGAAGAGCTCATACAAATTGGGTTTGAAACATATTTCATTATTGGAGGCTACTTAAAACAAAAACTTGAAAAGCAGGTATCCAAATTAATTAATAAATTTAAAAGTAAAGGTATTAAACTAAAATTTATCGATGCTTCGCCAGATTATAAACTAGGTCCAGTTTATTCATTTCTATCCATTCAAAAAATAAAAAATGATTTGGATGAAGAGGATATCTTGCTACTATTTCCTGGAGATACAATTTTTGAAAGAAAATTATTAGAAAGCTTGCATGAAAGAATAAATGAATTAGAAGAAAATGTTTTTGACAATCCAATTTTATTTTACCAAGAACATGAAACTTTTGAAAGAGAAAAATATGATGACTCTAATGATTTAACTATAAAATCCTTTAATGTCATTGAAACCAGTAATATAGAAAATTTTGAAATAATCACGAAATTTGAAAAAAAATCCTTGAAAAAAATCCAAAATTTAAGAAAAATAAAGGTTGTTATTCCTATTTTAATTTTAAAATATGGATTCATACATGAAATTTCAAAAATTTCAAAACTTCTTAAAGAAAATACAATAATAGAAGCTCTTGACGTTTTAAATAAAAGGAAATTCCTGAAATTACTCGCATTTAAAATAAAATCAAGTCTAAAATACTATGACCTCGATAATAAAAAAGATTTACGAGAATTGGAGGACAATAGTAGCTTGAAAGATTTTTGAATCCATATCTTTGTTTGGGACCATTAGTGAAATGGCATTTATGTAAAATTTTACTCTTGTTGCGTCATAAAAAAGCGACGCTTTAAATCAATCAATTAAATGTTTGGGTGTTTCTCACGGGATCGAGTATAACTATGTACTTTGTAGCAGAGTATTTTGTGAATAAATGTTCTCGTGAGAACGTTGGTCAACGCATTTCTGGTGTAATGAATTCATTTTATAAAGTTTTTAAGGTCTATAATGATATGTTTTTTATGAGCATTTCTATAATAAAGGTTTTGGAGTTAAATGTAAAAAAATGAATCGATTAATTCTCAAATTAGTTCCTGTAAAAGCTAGAGTCTAATTGTAGGAAGTAATAATCGATCCTCGTTTATTACCCAATTTATTAAATGTTATATTTTTTTACTAAGATATTAAAGAAATTATCATAAAACATCGTGGCTAAGATTACATGATTAATTTATTTAGCGCACTAAATTATTTAATAAAGTGAAATCTATTGTACATTCCTGTTCTTGTTATAAAGGATGTACTTCATAGATTACATGTAAAGCGCTTTGAAACGCTAAGACTTGCCGTTAGCCAGAATTCCAGGCTATATTTTTAATTATAATGAAATTGTGTTAATGTAAAACGGCAATTATTTTTAGAAAAATTTAAAATGTAGATATGAAACATTATACTTTTTTGTTTTAATTTAACATTGTTAAAATGTTTACCTCGAAATCAAAACCAATGCATATTTAGCTACTATTGTCCGATAAATATTATGATTATTCGAATATATAAATGTTAGCATTTCAAAATATTATCTCTTAATTAATCGCATCAGTTCTTTAGAAAAATGAGATGATTATTTAAAATAGTATAAATATTGTTGATAATATTAGTAAAATATGAGTGATAGTGGAGAAGTACCAATCAAAATTGATTTATTTGGAATAGGAACTTCAGAAGGGATATTAATTCGTCATTTAGCACCTTTAACTGCTGATGCGATTATAGAGAAATTACCATTAGTTCTAAGAGGAAGATTTGGCTTTGGGGGAAAAAAATATTGGACATTACCGGGTTTAGGAATTAGGAAAGGGACTAATCCTAAATCAACTAAAAATGTAAAGAAAGGAGATATAGTATATAATCCAATGAGTGATGAGTTAATTTTTATATTGGAAGATGATACACTGGCAAATAGAGTTAATGTTGTTGGAAAAGTGTCTAAAAATTTAAGTATATTTTTTAACGCCAGAAATGGTTTAAATACAAAAATATCGAAAATTACTTAAGGATGATAGTTGAAAAAGAATAATGGCAATCCCAAGAAGGTTAACAGTCGTTTTTACTTTTTTCTATATAGGAGTAATAATATACATATTTTTATTTTTAACGATTCCTGAATTTCAGCAAGCAATAATAGAGGCAAGAAATAACATTATAGATTTTACTCAAGGGTCTAATTATTTGATATCTTTAATCCTTACTTTTGTCGTATGCTTGATTGGAAATGCTAGTGTTGGTTTCCCAATTCCTTATCCTTTTGTATTATTTTCATTTTCTCAATCAATTTACTTGAAATATATCAATTTTGGGCTTTCAATACTTCAAGTTCTTGAGAATGCAAATTTTTGGTTAGAAATCTCAATATATGCCATAGTTGGAGGTTTAGGAAGCATTATTGGAGAATTGACAAGCTTCTTTATTGGTGTTGGGGCTAAGAAAGTAGTAAAAAAAACATCCAAAGATGTCTTTAAGAATGTTAAGGGTTTTGGACGTTTAATCTTAGAACACCCAAAAAGTACTTATCTCTACATTTTCCTAGCTGCAGCACTTCCAATTCCGGATGATCCTCTATGGATAGCTTTGGGAATGTTAGAAAAAAGAATAAGTTTTACAAAATGTCTGTTTTGGGGTTGGATGGGTAAAAATATAACTACCTATTTCTATGTAATGCTCCCAATTGGGATTGCTTTAGGTTTTAATACTACAGGAATGACAATGAATGTTATTTCGAGCGTTATAACTGAAGCTCTGATGCTACTGATCACATTAACCATAATGTTTTTCATATTAGCATTCAATTGGGATAAGTACCTTGAAAAACGATATTCTAAGAAGAATATCACGTAAAACTATTTTACTTTTGAGGTTTGTGCTTTAATCTTGCTTGAATTATTTTTCAAGCAATTCTTACAAACAAAGATGACTTTCCTCTTGTTCTTGGACAGTTCATCATAATAAACCCGCCTGTAAATATAATTGTTGCAAACGGCACATATTCCTGTAGTCCTTTTTTCCTCTAATAATGGTCCTAACTTTTCAAACGACATGATAGTTTTCAGTAATTCAATTTCGAAAGCTTAATCTCTATTTTAGAAATAAGATCCTTTTTATTTTTTTTATCATAGCGAGAATTTCGTCCATAGTTTCGATTTTGAAAATAAGGACGACTTCCCAATTTTACATCATCGATTTTAACGCTTGGATACATTCTACTTTTCAGTATCTCTGCTACTTCAACAGCTGTTGATATTTCTTCTCCTTCTCCCTTGATCAATAAAGATTTTATTCCTCCTGAAAAAGCAAAAATAGCATCTTTTATTGTCTTTTCTTTATCTGCTCTATTTTTGATTATAAGTGTTGTTTCATTTGGCATGATAAACCCGCATACCTTACTAATTTTTCAATAGTAAAAGAAGACTATGTTAAATAAATAAATCAAGAAATTTAAAAGTTTGTTCAATTAAATATTTTTATCTTCTTTTTTAAATATTGTTCTTTTAAATAAACATTAAGTCCAATAATTTATATTCATGATTAATTATTAATCCCTTTCATTTTCAAGTACAAAATCGGCTTTTTGGAACAAATCTTCTAAAATCTTATTATATTCAAAACAGAAGCCCTCAAATGTTTCAAGCACTTTACGTTCATTCGTATCTAAATAATCATAATATGGGTAAATCACTTTCACTCTTTTTGAATATGATTCCATTAATCTATTACTCCATTGACTTGCTTTTGATAAAATTCTTGTTATCTTTTTCTTGAATTTTTTTCTTTTTTCAAAAAAGATCTCTGTACTTTCATTTTTTTTAACCATTTTTAATTGATTTATGAAATTGTCTATATCCCGTTCGATTTTTATTCTAAATTTAGGAAGTATAAGATCTTTTTCTTCAAATTCGGGATTCCAAACATATAATATATTTTCATCCAAAAAAGTATCTTCAAGTTGCTCAGATTCAAGTTTCTGCACTTGATATGAGGGAATTAAACCATAGTACTTTTGTAGTTGCCTAATTCCCTTTTTTAATAAAATTTTATCTATAAATTCAATTTCCTTTAAAACTCTCTTCATTTTTGTTCTAATTTCAGCAGAAATATTTTCTACTTTTTTAACCATATCCTCCTCGTTTAATTCAGATAATAACTCAACTTGATGTTGAGGAGACCAGATTCCCTTTTTTGGATTAGATAATCTTAAACCAGCTAAACCTAAAAAGAAATCCCTTGATTTTAATACACAATGATTGAAGATCAATGCAATTGCATATGGGTTTGGTAATTGATATCCCAGTTGAGTTTGGATGTCTACTTCAGATAATTTAAAAGGAAATCCTGGATGAGTGTGCCACCATCCGATTATAAAATCATTTTTCTTGTCTTGTATGGCACGTTCATAAATTATGTTGTCTATTTGAGCCATATCAACGTATTGTTTATTTTCATACTTAACACCTGCTCTATCACCAACAACCATGGGAATGGCATCTTTTATGATAATTTTCTCTTGATTTTCAATTGATCCGATTAGGATCCCATACACTTCTCGCCATTCTTTTTCAGGAATGTCATTAGAAGCATATCGCGTGGCATAGCCAACAATTCGTTTATAAGCTTTAAAGCGGACAAGGGCAGGCGTTTTAATACATTTCTCATAATTTTCAGCTAAAAATTGGTTTTCTTCATCTAAAGTTTCAAGATTAAAGTGAAATTCTCTCTTAGAATGCTGGAAATTTAATTTGTTATCAATTTCTTTTACTTTTTCGCCATTAGATTTCAGTTCTTTATTATCTTCCTTGGACATGACGTATTCAGCTAAAAGAAGGCTAAAGAAAATAAGTTTATTTTAAATGCTTTTTATGTAATTTATAGTGCAATGATATTTATCATTTTTCATAAAATTTTCAATTAATCATGAAAGTTTTCGGATTTTGCGGACTTCCAGGTTCTGGTAAAACTACAGCAATAATGGCTATAAAAGATCTTGGTGAAATTATAACCATGGGCGATGTTATTAGACAAGAAGCAAGAAGACGTGGATTAGAACCTACTAATGAAAATTTAGGAAAATTAGCTATTGAACTTAGAATAAAAAATGGCGAAGAATTCATTGCAGAAAAATGCGTGGAGCTAATTAAAAAACTAAATAATGAAATTGTATTTATAGATGGAATAAGGTCGATATCAGAATTAAAAGTATTTAGAAAGTATTGGAAATTTCCATTAATAGCTATAAAAACAAAAAAAAAGATTCGATATAAAAGAATAATTAATCGTTCACGATCAGATGATTCAAGAATTATCAAGCAGATCAAACAACGTGATAAAAGAGAAATAAATCTGGGGTTAAAAAAGGTTATAAAAAAATCTGATTACGTTATCTATAACAACAATTCAGAAGAAGAATTAAAAAAAAAAGTAAGAACACTTATTCTAAAATTAATGAATTCTAAGCAGGGGATATGAAGGATTTCCACGAAATAGTGCAATGAAAGTTCGGTTATATCAGAATGTATCATATGTTCCACGAAATAGAATATTCATAAAAGATCGATGAAGAAGCTAAAGACAGGTCTTTGGTGTTAAGATGTGTTGTTCTTGATCTAGCTTATTAGTTCCTTAATGATAAAATCAATCATTAGCCAGCTTTAATGGGTACCAAATTCATAGTTGGTATAAGAACAAAAATAAAATTATAATTCTATATAAAATAATATATCTTACAATGCAATTAATAATATTGTTTGTGATCCTCGTAATTTCAGTTTTCATTATTTTCCTAGTAATTAATTTTAAAAGGTGGAAAAAATCCGCAACTAGAGTTATGGATGATGGAGAAGTAATAGAAACGACGATGGGAAAATTACATTACAAACTGACTGGAGAAGGTCCAGTATTATTTTTTATGCACGGAGCGCCTGGAGGAATTGATCAAGCAATTTTAATTGATTATCTAGTTCAAGAAGGATATTCTATACTCGCTGTTTCCAGACCCGGATATCTAAGAACTCCTTTTGTTCCTCTCTCTTATGAGGAACAAGTTGATCAATATGTGGAATTATTAGATAAGTTAGCAATTGATAAGGTGGTTGTCATGGGATACTCTGCGGGTGGTCCACTTGCACTTTATTTTGCTAATAAATATCCCGAGAGAACTTATGCTCTAGTAATGGAAGCGGGCGTGAGTACAATATACGAGGATCCTAGTGAAGAAGTAATGGAATCATTTTGGGGGAAATTATTATTGAATAATAGAATACAAGATTTCTTAAGCTGGGTTTCTATAGTGGCTTTAAAACTAGCCTTCAAGACAACATTCAAGAGTATACTCCGCATAGAGACTTTACTTGACAAGGAAAAGATTAAAGCCTTTGTAAATTTAGTTTCAAAAGATAAAGAAAGACGTATGTGGTTAAGAAACCTTATAAATACAACAGTACCCATGAGTATAAGAAAACAAGGTCTTAATCACGACCTAGAGCTCTTATTTTCAATCAAGGCAATACCAGTTAAGAACATTAATGTAAAATCGTTATTAATCTATAGCAAAGAAGATAACGATGTTAAATGGTCACATGCTGAATACCTCCAAGCCAATCTCAAGGATTTTGATTTATTAGTAACGCACGGAGGCCATATGATGTGGATAGGAGAAGATATGGATAAAATTATCTCAAAAAGAATTGAATTTTTAAAATCAATAAAATATTATTAAAAGTGCTTTAACTCAATATTTTATGAGGTAGTATTTTAATAGAAATATATATAAAATTTGAAAATTTAGATTTTGAGTTTTTCGACTCGAGTTTTGGTCCTTCGTTATAATAATATTACATATTAACTTCTTAAAATTTAATCTCAATATTTATCCAAGACTTCTTAAGAAACTTTTATTTTTACTTCTATACTTAAATGAATTCGTCAAGTTGTTTAGGATCATCAATAATTATTGTTGTTGTGCTATTAGGGCACACTCATTCGCATCGGCCACAGCCAAGACATTTTTCTTGATTAACTTAAGCTATTACTTTTAAGTGTTTCCATCCCTTCAAATGTATTGAGTTCACTACATTTCTGCCATCCAATCTATAAGTCCTCGTCAAATTTTACATTAATACCCTCAATTCTTCGCATCACATTTTTAAATTCTGCTGTTTCATATTTCTTTTTTCCCACAATACAACAAAAAAGGCAACAGCAACATGTAGTCATAAAATTTCCTCTGTCTGGAAATCCTATGACTTCCGAATCCCATTTTTATTTTCCAATCATGGGGATTAATCCATTATCCTAAGCTTTTTTTACTTTATTCATTGCTTCTTCCTTAATGTCGTGATCTATAACAACAATTCAGAAGAAAAATTGAAAAAAAGTTTAAGAACACTTATCTAAAATTAATTGAAGATTATTAAAGTTAACATATGTTATTTCAAGCTTTTGTACCATTAGAGTAATATAATAATCTCATCTCTAAATAACCCCCGTGGAAAATTACAATGCCAAAAGGTGGTGGAGGTTGGCTGCTTTTTGGTAAATTGAAAGATTCTCTAATTAACGTGTTTTCACTATAAGGTAAGAATGGATTCCATGGATAAATATAATTAGGATCAAAGGGCATTTGTTCCATATTATATCTGAAGATCCCATAAATAGGTTTACCAATATAATTGGTTGCTTTTTCTTCCAAATTTCCAGTAAAGTAATCCATTTTTAGGATATATTCAACCCAATATCCAAAGTGAAGTATTGAAACAAAAATTATTCCAGATACATTAACTTCATCTGGAATGTAAGAATTAGCGATGATTGTTAATTCATTGTATTCTCCCATTGTAATTATAGGGCCCATTTTTGGCACGAATCTAAGGGCTATAAGTGCACTAGATAATGCAAAAATGATTGAAATAATCGAAATTAGTATTGTTCTCATTTTTTGATGCAGCTTGTTTAATTTTTTAAACCAATTTAAGATTAAAATAATGCTTAATGGAATAATCAAACCAATTGGAAGAAATGCCATTAATAAGAATTGTTCTTGCCATGTAGAGGGAATTATTATTAAGAGGAATAATAAAATTGCTAAAAATATATATGAAAAAGCTAAATAAGTTTTATCAGGAAAAGATTTAATATCTCGATTTGAAACATTTTTCCTTAAATTATTACTTAGGAAGTAAAAAGTGCACCAAATTCCTAGGATGTAAGGAATGTTAAGGAAAACTAAAAAACCAAATCTATATATCTCATTTATTTTTGAATCAGCATTAAATATTGAATTAAAAAAGCTTTTAAATCGAGATATGAAGTTTGTAATGGTCGTAGGATACAAGATTATTAAAGGTATGAATATTGCTAAAGATAAAATAATGAGAATTATGATTATTAAAAATTCTTTCTTAGGAAATTTACGCATTTTAATTGCTTTTATAAAAAGATTAAAAATGAAAAGGATTCCAAATAATGCAAGAGCTAGAGCTGCGGTAAAAACATGACAAAATATCGCACATGTAAATGCAAGAAATGCAAGAATGCCATTAGGATACAATTGTTTCATATTTTCAAACCATTTTGTAGTAAAATATAAAAAAACCAAAATGAAAAAAGTTCCGGCTAAATTTTGCATAAAATCTTCAATCATTCTAAGACAATATACATTGAAAGTTATTAAAAAGGCGCTAAGCAAGCAAGGAATTTTTGATTCAATACCGACTTTTTCCGTAAATATGCCCGTTAAATAATATGCAGGTATCGCCATTGCAGCAGCGATCACGGACATTCCTAACTTTATTCCTAAGAAGGAGTTATTTGTTAATAAAACAAAGATAGTTAAATAATAATAAACTAAAGGAGGATCATTACTTTCCGGGAATCCAGTAGTAAGGATGTATCTTACTTGCAAATCATAATATGGCCCATCTGGACCATAAGAAATGGGATAAAAAGATAGAGATATCATGTATAACAAAAATGAGCAAATTACAATGATAATTAATATTATGAAATAAATCAAATTTTTCTTTAACATAAATTCTAGTAATCATCTTATTTTAATTAGAAACTTAGTAAAAATTTACAAATTTAAAAGTTACTAACTAAAAAACTTTAAAAAATAAATTCTTAAATTAAAGAAATAATCCATTCATTAATTAAAAGAATCAGTCATATGCTAAATAATCGGCTATGGTTTTTGCTAAAGATACTTTTGCCATCTCATTATCAATAGAGTCGGTACCAATTATTTCATCGGCTCCAGCTTTCATGATTCTGTACTTCGCTTGACCTAACATTAAAGCATGAGTAGCAGCAGCATAGACTTTTTTCGCCCCACTTTGTTTTGATAATTCTATAGCAGTTGCCATCGTCCCTCCCGTTGCTATGATGTCATCTGCAATGACCACATCTTTACCTTTTAGGTTTAATTCCCCTGACATTTTTATTTCTCCAGTAATTACATCTCTTTTCTTCTCAAAATATTCTATTGGAACACTTTCCCCAAAATATCTAGCAAAAGCCTTTGAACGTTCAATTGATCCCTTATCAGGAGATACAACAACTATATCTTCTGCTCCTAATGACTTGATGTAATTTGCTAAGAGCTCCATTGAATCAATATTTATCGCCTTACAATCAAATTCTTCTAAAATTTGAGGATTATGTACATCAACGGTATAAAATTCGTCTATATTTTGAGAATTGATCATTCTAGCAATAACCCTAGCAAAAGGACATTCTCCTGGTCTAAATATTTTATCTTGTCTGGCATATGCTAAATAAGGAACAATTACGATTAATTTTTCTGGACCTATTCGTTTCACCGAATCAATCATCATTAACAATTCAAATAAACGAGAATTCTGAGTAGAATTTGCACTCGGTCCTGTTGATTGAATGATAATTACCTCTTTCCCTTGAAGAATCGATTCATCTTCTAAATTTAACCTTAAGTAATTTTCTCCATCCGGAAAATTCTTAGTTTCAGTATTTATTGTTTCAATACCAAGTTCCTGGGCAATTCTTACTCCCAATATTTGAGAGGCTGGGCCAACAATCATTATTTTTTCCATTGATAACATTCACCTTATTTTAAAAAAAATACATTTAAATAAATCACATGCTTTTTAAAAAATCTAAGCTTTTTTTAAAAATCTCATCTCGATGACCTTTAAATGAATGACCTCCAGTTTCAAATATCAAAACATTACTATCTTTTAAACCTAAATGATTTTTTATTTGAATCACGTTTTTAAAAGGAATTCTATCATCATCCTTGCAATGTGCTAAAAGAACGCGTTCATTATTTGAAGGGTCATTCTTAATATAATATTTAGGACTCATTATTCTTATATCACTTTCAGAAAATCTTACCTGAGTAGTGCTATAATCGTATCTGGTGCATAAAGGTATTAGTTTCTTCACTCTTTCATCAATATATCCATGTGTAAGAATAATAGCTCCTCCAAAACTTCGTCCAAATAAAGCTATTTTTTTTCCTAAAAGTCTTTTCCTTTCTTGTTCTAAAATCCAATCGATTACTGAATGAATATCATTAAAAATTTGGGGGATCATTCTGGCCCATTTTTTACGAGATTGTTTTGCAGTTTCTCCATGCCCCCGATGATCATATGATAACACGTAATATCCAGCATCAGCGAATTTCTCAGTAAATGATTTTACAAACTTACTATTTTTATGCTCCAATAATGCTGGGCAATTCACAATAAAAGGTGCCATCTTTGGGGTATTATCAGTGTAATAAATCGAGCTTTTAAGTAAAATTTCATCATCTCTTGTAGGAATATCAACATCTTCGATAATTAAACTTTTCATTTTAATGCGGTTCTATCTTTAATTTTTAAATCAATAAAGAATTAATCATTAATAAATTTGAAAAAATATTGTGTTTAATCAAACATTCTAACTTTTTGAATGTTTGAGAATGTGTTTTTTGAGAGCATCCTTTCTTGGAATATTAATCTCAGTTTTATTATATTTTTCAACAATTTCCATTAAATGTTTATTTAAAGTTTCATGTTCAGGTATGCAAGAACTGGAATTTAGAAATTCTTCTCCTCGTCGCATGGCAACTAAGTTCTCATTTATCTTCACTAATTCTGTAGCAATTATGCTATTAATGTAAATTAAATCCGAAATCATATCTTTAATATATAGTATTAATTTTAACTGATCTGACATGAGTAGATTAATTCTAAAAAATTTTAAACTTTTTTTAAGTTTAGAAAAATTTTTGGTTTAATTTTTATTTTTTATCTTTTAAAGGGTTTAATTTTTATAAGATAAAAAAAAATAGTTTAAAAAATAAAGAATCGATATATAATCAAGAAAACTATTGAACCAAGAATTATGAGACCAAAAATTCTTGTTCTTATTAAGAAAACCCTTCTTAATTCATTATCTTTAAATGTCTCCTTAAATGTTGTGATTTTTTGTTTAATATTCTCAATAAAATTCTTCTTCGAAGCCTGAATTGATAAAGGAATTTGATATTTAATAGTCGAAGTTTTAAATTCTACTACATTGATTGGAAAACATAAATAAATGAAAAGCATTATAATAATGAGAATGCCCACTAAAGTACTGATTAAATCATATAAAATTAGCGATAATGAATCCGAAATATACCAACCTAAACCCATTTGAATGATTAAAATCATTGTTAACCAAGTAATGCTTGCTACATCAAAAAAATCTAAACTTCTTAACCGATAAGTAACTTTAATGTCCTTAACATTTTTTGCTTCTATGTATTGAAATTTTTTCCAAAATTTTCTGTAAGATTTAAACACTCTTGTACTTTCATCATAGAAGAATAGTTCCGAACCTTTTTTACTGAAATCTTGTGTTACTGCTTCAACAATTAATATGAAACCATAAATGATCATTACCCACCACACCAAGGGACCAAAAAATAGCATTTGAGTTAACATTATGATGGATAATAAGACTAAAATGGAACCAAGTATTAACCGATAGTAGTTTGAATGTTTATCCTTAACGTTTTTAAAAATTTCTCCTCTCAATTCTCCCAATTCACGTTCTTTAAATGATTCAACATTTCCAAAACTCAATAATTTATGAAATTCTTCATGAAATTTTTCTTTATTCTTGAATTTTACAGGAGCGAACCACATTTCATATAATTTTGTATTTGTAGCAATTTCATAATACTCTTGGTAAAAAAATACAAGAATTATTACAGAAATGATTTCAATAATAGAGATGATTACAAAAGTCCAAGATAAGATATGTTCTGGACCTGCTCTTTCTGCCCAAAACAAGGGAATTGCCGTCATCAATTGCATTACGATAAATGGCATGAAAACAACAATCCAAGTTAATTTAGGACCAAGATGATTATTTTGATACCTGAAAGCTTCAACATCCTTGATGGGGATCTCTGTTAACCAAGGAAAACCGGGTCTAATCTCATAAAAGAAATAAAAATTTTTTGACTTAGAGAATATCCCTCTGAATATGCTTAGGAAGAAGTACAATAACAATCCAAAACCAAATCCCAAAGCTGGAAGGCCAGTTACATAAAACCATGAGGGTCCACCAAGAAAGACAGCACTACCATACTCCAATTCGTGCCCTACTCCCGTTCCAAAGATTTCTAATGAAATGATGCCTGCTATGATCAGAAGTATTGCTACAATTAACCTAGTGAGGGCTAAAGAGTTAAATTTAATAAAGAATTCAACAGGCTCCCTCATGTTTCTCAAATTCTTTATTGTAATCGAATTTTCTCTTATGTAATAGGGAGCAATGAAAAATTTAGAAGCTAAAATCATCCCAATAATGATTATTATTATGTCTATTGCAAAAGAAAAGTTAATACCCATTAATTCTATCTTAAAATCGTATCCTATAGTCAAGAATAAAAGACCTAATAGCATGATACTTACTCCAACAACTAGGAAGATTATTCTAAGTATTTTTTTCTTAGGATGAGTCTTTTTTAAAGCTTCAATTTCTTCCTCGCTTAAGGCTGTCAAGAATTTTCTCAACCAAAATATTTTTACTTTGATTAATATTTTTATTTTTCCATATAAAAAAATTTCATTTTTTAATATAAATTTTTTAATCTAAATCTTTTTATATCTTAAAATAATGGATTAATAAGATTTTTAGATAGATTAACTTTTCCTACTTTTTTATCGATTTTTATTTCCAACATTTAAATTTCAATTATGAATTTACTAAAATCACATTTTTTTATAATCTTGTTGAAAATTTTAGAATAATGAGTTTTTTTAAAAGAGAAATCAAGAAATTTAAGCAATACATCAAGAAATTTTTTTAAAGTCATGAATCCTCTCATAAAAAATTAAAATTGGTGAGATTTCAAGTTAAAAAGAGACTGATTTGTATGTTCTAATAAATAAAAAAAGTTATAATTTAGATTTTTCAACTTTAGAACATTGAAAAAATTCTTTCTTTTTCCTTATTATTGTTTAGCTAACTTTTCTATTGCCGTGTCGATCATGTTTAACTTAGTAGTGTATTTCTCCATTAATTCTGCAAATTTTTCAACGGTTATTTCATTATTTTCTCGAAGTATCTTTAACTCGTTGATGGTCCTAACTATTCCGGCTTTTTTATCGATTAATTTTTCCCTTTTACTATATGTAATTTTCGGTTCTAACTTTTTACTCATGAATTCCTTGAATCTTTTAACATTCAAGTCTTTTGGGACAAATTTAGTAAGATATACTGTGTTTTTAGGAACGAATGGTGCTAAATTTTCGGGAATAATTATGATCGGCTCTGGATCTTGAATTTTCTTGATATTTTCATAATCTAAAGTTTCTACATCTAATTCATTCAAGTGATCTTCCACGATTGATATATTATCTTGAATACTTTCTGTTTCTCCTTCGGTCAAATTTGAAATGTTATTAAGCATATCATTCCATATTTCTTTCGCCTTTTCATAATAAAATTTTGCCTTTTGTTGCAATTTTTTTATTTTATCCTTGCGTAATGGAGTAATGGATGATTCTATTGAAGCTTGTGCCTTTAATTGACATGATTTTCCCATATCATAATGAAATTGCGCTCTTAGTTGGTGTCTTTTCTTTTCATCGTGATTTTTCAGATAGAATATTCTTTTTGACAAATGTGAAAGGCCAGAATATAGTTTAGATGCAAAATATTTATTATTAGAGGTTTCTTCCTTCAAAGCGGCAATACTTTGTGCTAGGGTTCTTGCTTCTTCAGAATTTAATTCTAAATTTCTAGGATCTAAAGTTGTTCCAAAATCACGTTGATATACTGCGGCAGCACTAAAATATGCTGCTGTTTTAAACATCTTGCTGCTTTCAACCATTGCGATTATGGCATTTTCCCAGTCATTTTCTTTTTCATAATTCTCAGAAAGGTGGCTATAAGCCCTAGCTAATACCCATAGTGCTCGAGCACATTCAAACATTATATCTTTAATCTCTATACTTTTATTATCTTTGGGATCTTGGAATGCTGGCGTAATTTCAAGTTTTTTAAGTATTCTTAGATGATTTTCGTTTTGATAGTTGATATTTAATATCCTCGTATATTCTAAAATGAGGTTCAAATCGTCTAATTTAAAACTCTCGTCTTCTCTATCTAAAGCATTCTCTAAATGCTTGATTTTAAAATGAAGATATCGAATACGACGAGTAAGTTCTTCGTCAAAAAACGACATTATTTATACATTAAGTTTTTAGTTAAATTTAAGTTATTTAAAATAATTAATTCATCAAATTAAAACCCATCTATATAATTTTTAAATTTTTTAGAAAATAGGTTAAAAATTTCTAAATACAATTACTAATTTTAAGGTTTTAAGTTGAAAGTTAATAGAATTTTTATTTTTGAATTTATCTCTGGTGGAGGATTTATCAATCAAGAAATTCCGTCATCTTTATTTTCAGAAGGATTTGGAATGTTAAGAAGCATTATCAAAGATTTTTATCGCCTAAATATTGAAGTAGAAACTTTATTAGATCATAGGATTTATAAATTTTCGAAATATTTAGATGCAAGTAAAATTGAAATTGTTAATAAAAATGAGAACTTTATTATCAAATTTTCTAATGCTCTTAAAAAATGTGATTCTGCTTTTATTATCGCTCCAGAATTTTCTAATATTTTATTAAATCTTTCACTTAAAGCTGAGAAATTAGGAAAAAAAATCCTCAGTACAAATATAAATGGAATTAAAATAGGGACTTCAAAAGTAAAAACAATAAAATTTTTTAAAAAAATAGGTGTTCCAGTGCCTAAAACTTGGACAATACCTTTAAGAAAAATTTCGCTAATCAAGTCTTTTATCCTAAAAAAATTCAAAGAATTTAAAACACCTTTAATCCTTAAACCTGTAGATGGAGTTGGCGCCGAATCCATTTTCTACATTAATTCTACGAGTAAAGTCAATCAAATTTTCAATAATGTAAGAGAAAATTTGGATTTAAATAGACAGTACATGTTACAGGAATTTGTTAACGGAAGTGATTTAAGTCTCTCAATTGTTTCTCCGTTTATTGAAAGAGAAAATCAAGATTTTTCAAAAAATATCCTCTTATGTATTAATGAACAATACATAAAATTGGAAGAAAAAGAAGGAAGATTAAATTATATAGGTGGACAAGCGCCAGCAGTGAACCATTCATTAATTCAAGAGAAATTGCAAGACCATTTACAAAAATTCAATCGTATGAAAATTAGGGGCTATTTTGGTGTTGATTTAATAAGGAAAATGGATAATTCCTTTTCTTTCATAGAATTGAATCCAAGATTAACAACATCGTATTTAGGCTTAAGAAAAGTTTTAAACATGAATCCTATTGAAATTCTATTATTCATGAACACTGATGAAATTGAAAATATCAATCTAAAATTTGATGGCTTTTCTCAATTTTTTCATCATGAATTAATTTATAACGGTTCTGATAAATTCTCCAAGATTGAGGAGGATATCATACCAAAAATAGTATCAGAAATTCCTGAAATGATTACTCCACCAATTAATCTTGAAAAGCCAGATACTAAATCTCACAATATTTTGTCATGTTTTTTGGTGTTGAAGGAAAAAGATATAGAAAATATTCGAGAACGTATGAGAGAAATTAACAAAATTCTTCAAAAATATGATTTTGAATTGTTAAAGAGATATGATCAAAATAATTGAAAAGCCACCATAATGGATTAACAAGGATAATATGAGTGCGTTTTCAATTTTTAAATTTTTATGAATCATTAAATTATAGATTAATAACCATAAAGACCACGCTTGAAATATGATCATTAAAATATTATCTAGTGCTTGAACTTGCGGGATCTCAATAGTTTGAGTAATTATGAATAAAAAATGAAAGATTAAATAAATGATAGAAGGAATAAATATGGTTCCAAAAGATATTAAAAATAATAAAGAATTATTTTTCTGTTTATAAAATAACCTGCAAGCTCCTTCTATTATAATAAAATATATGAAAAAATTAATGATAAAGAAAACACCATGGATTGGGAAAGCATTTATTAAACTACTGGGAAAAATTGCTATAGAATTATCGAAAAGTAATAAAAAAGGAAAAATTTTGGTTATTTCACAGAATATTACTCCCAAAATTAATATTCCAATTGAAAGAGTGATTGAGTAATATTGAATTTTTTTATTATTTTGTTCGATCAATGGTTTTGGTGTTAAAAACATTAAGGTTCTTATTAAAGGTGATTTTAAATCCCTGCTTGAAAAATTATTGCGCCTTAATGTTTCAATATTATCTTTTATATATTTATAAGCATGTTGACCTAAATCAGTTAAATAATATTTCTTATCTAATTTTTGTTCAATTAACTGAGAAAGCGTTTCTAAATGGTGATAAATCGTACCGGTACTAACTTTTAATTGCTTTTTTAAAGTTGTAAAAGAAGCGAAACCGTTATCTCCAATTATTTCAAGCATTTTTCTACGAATTTCATGACTTAATGCGTAATAAAAATTAGATTCTAAATCATCAGGGTTATTTTTTTTTGAAGAGTTTTCATCTTCTTTTTTAACACGCATGATTAAACTTTCTTGTTATTGTTTTTTTCTTGCATGAGAATATTTAAAACATCAAAAAAAACTAAAATTGCACCAATGATGGCAAAATAAAACCCAATTTGTGCATTCCCAATATAAGGTGAATCCTTTGTTACGATTTCAAAAATGAAAAGTAGGAAAAATCCTAATCCCATGAAGTTAATTATTACAGCATTTATTTTATACTCCGATTTAATGAAAACTAAAATTGTACCTAATGCACAAACAATCCCGCTTATTAATGGAAATAAAAACAAAAATGATTCTCCTAATGAAAAGGAAATGTAAATGCTATAAATATTTAATAATGTAAAACCGGAAAACCATGACAAAAACTGGGAAATGATTAATAAGATTGAACCAATAATGCCCACGATGCGGAAATTAATAAATTTTTTTAATTTTTCTTTCTCAATCATTCTAATGTTAATTCTTTTTTTCAATAAAGATTAAAATATTAGTATATAATAACATAATATTAACTCACAGATTAAAATTATTGGTCATTGAATCATGTCGTCTAAAACTAATGAAAAACGAGATATGGAATCTATTGACTTGTTAGACTATTTAAGAAAAGAAATTCCCGTAGAAGACTTGCGTGATTTTGAGTCACCTAAACGAATTAACAGTATAGATTTTGTAAAAGGATTTGCCATCGTTTTCATAATTTTAGCACATATAGCGGGAGCTTGGCTTAATAGTCAATGGATTTTCCTCTACGGAATTGTTTTTGCTTTCCTGGATGTGCTTGGTCCTTCATTATTTGTATTTCTTTCTGCTTTAAGCGTGATATTTAGTGTCCGTAAGAAATCAGGTATTCTACCAGAAAATGTTATTCGAAATCGCATCTTAACGCGTGGAATTGTTATAATGGTAATTGGAGTAATATTTAATATCATCTCTATAGACATTACAATCGCGGGATATCCTTTTCCACTCAATTTGTGGGGTTGGAATATTTTAATGTTCATAGGAATTTCCCAGATTTTATCTTTATATGCTTTGAAATTAAGTAAAATGACTCGTTTGATGATCGGATTTGTCATAATTTTCACATCCGATCCCATTAGAGAATTCATATTTAATGGCGTTAAAGCTGGTAATGTCATTCTTGAATTCCTTCATTATATTATCATATCTCCTTCTCCAATGACGCCAATTCTACCATGGGTTTCTATTTGTTTCATATCAACCATTTATGGGGAATTCTTATATGAAGCTATGATTGGTGGCTCAAAAACAGATTATATTGTCTTGATACGCAAATTTTTATTTTCTGGAGTTTTCTTTACAGCGATAGGAATTTTTTTAGGAAGATTAGCATACATTCCTGGAGATAGCTTTATTCATGCAACGGATTATGCTGTTGGGACATTGCCATTATCAGAATATCCACACATATTATTATATAAGTACATCAATTCTCAAATGATAATCCCAGAAATAAGATATCCTGGAATGTGGGAATTTTTAATTAGGGGTAGGGGCCCCAATATGATATATAACTTAGGGACATCTCTATTAATCATTGGAATTTGCTTTTATTTTATTGATCTTAAAAAGAAGAAGAATATTTTTACAAACATGCTAATGTATTATGGAAAAACATCGTTAAGTCTATTTCTCATTCATTTCGTCTTCATAACACTATTTATCGGTCAATTTGACATTGTCATCTTTCCTTTCATATATATCGGTTATGCTGGATTGATGGGATTCTTAATGTATATTTGGATTGAGTACTTTAGAGGCGTAGGATCTCCAGAATGGATAATGATTCAACTAGGAAGAATTGGGCAAAAAACCACTGAAGTTGTGAAAAAAGAAATTCAAACAATCGAAGAAGAAATAAAGGAAACCATACATAAACGGAAAAAAGAAGAAAAATCCGATAAAAGTAACTAATAGATAGAATTTACCAATAATGAAATAAACCTTTATTTCTTAATAATAATTTTTTATTCATTCTTACTTGAAATCCTTTAAGTATTAAAAAAGATATAAATAATCAAATTGTATTATATTAATTAAAAACATTAAACACATTCAAAAGGTTTTCATAATTTCCGCAGAACCAACTTATAAATTTAAAATTAATCTATTCGGACCAACTGGTGTTGGCAAAACCTCCTTATTAATTAGGTTTGTGGAAAATTATTTCAATCCAGATTTAAAGAAAAGTATCGGTTCAAATTTCTTAGTTAAAGATATAAATATTGAAGATAAACACGTTAGACTAATAATATGGGATATTGCAGGAGATCAACAATTTGCTAAATTAAGATCAATATATTTTCAAGGTAGTAATGGGACTATTGGTGTTTACGATGTAACAGATAAACAATCCCTGTTAAAATTACCCGGTTGGATAAGTAGCATAAAAAAAGCTGTAAAAAAAGCAATTCCTATGCTTCTAATAGGAAATAAAGTTGATTTGGAAAGACAAGTTAGCAAGACTGAAGCTGAAGATATGGCAAGTAGATTATCTTGTACTTACTTAGAAACATCTGCCAAGACGGGTAAGAATGTGGAGGATGCTTTTAAAAAATTAGCCATGCTATGCTTGGAAAGCATCTTGAAATGAAGAAGAAAAAAAATATAAGCTAAAACAAGCATTTATTATATAGATATTCCCATTTCTCGCAATTTCTCAATTAAATCGTTGACATCAACAAATTTTATGGCATTAATACCCATTTCTCTGGCAGAACGAATGTTATTTAGCCCATCATCAATGAAAATTATCTCATTTGGTTTACATTTTGCTTTATGAATGGCAAGCTTGAAAATCTTGGGATCAGGTTTAGTAAGATGTACCTCATGTGAAAGAATGAAGTCATCAAATAATTCTGACAAATTCCAACCTTTTTCTTTCAAGTAATTCCAATGACTAGCGTTGATATTTGACAGACATATGGTCTTTAAGGAATTTTTTTGCCTTATTTTTCTTATAAGGTTTACCATTTCTTCATTGATTTTAGAAACGATGCTATTAAATGCATTGTAGAATTCTTCTTGTGAAAGTGAACATATTTGCAATAATTCGCATGCTTGATGATAAAATTCTTCATTTGAAATAAGACCTTGATGGTAAGTATCAGATTGACGAAAAAATTCCAAAATAATTGATGTTTGAGGTTTATTTAATGGTGATGGGGTAATAACCTCGTTAAAAAATCTACTGAAATCTAATTCGACTAGAACTCCCCCCAAATCGAAGATGATGCATTTTATTTTCAAGATGTGACCTCCAATTTACTTTCTAAAATAAATTTTTGTTGAAAATCTCCTAAACTGAACTGGTAACTTATATTTTGGGAAACCTCTCGTATCATCTTCCAGCATATCTAATAATTCGGATAATTTTATGTTATTATATTGCTTTGAAGTGCTTTTCTTTGGACCAAATGGTTCTCCTATTAACCTTTTCCTAACTGAAATTGTTTCTTCTTCTTGTTCGCGCTTGCCTATAATGACTATGTACGGAATCCATTCCATTTCTGCTTGTCTTATTTTTTTTCCTATTGTCTCGTTTCTATCGTCAAAATCTGCACGAAAGGAATGTTTATTTAAAATATCAAGTATTTTTTCAGCATATTCGGTTTGATCTTCACTAATTGTGAGTATTCGCACTTGAATTGGGGATAACCAAGTTTTAAATCCCGGTACAATTCGATCTTTTTCTCGTATGGCAGTTTCTATCAATCCCCAGAGTATTCGTTCTAATCCACCTGTTGGAGAATTATGTAATATAATTGGATATCGTTTTTCGCCATTCTCATCAATGTAATAAATGTTGTATTTTGGTCTTTTTTTTCCTTCATTGTCTACCATGTATTCTAAAGAACTTTCGACATCAATTTGATTAGTAGATAGTGTGGCACTTTTATTTTGGGCAGATAATACTGGCCTTTCAAATTTTAATATGAAATAATAATATCTTTCTTCCCATAATTCCAGTAATGCAGGTTGATTTTCAGACTTAAGCAGGTCAACGATCCAATCTTTATTTTCCTTAAAGAAATCTTTTGTAGTCCTAAAAATAATGAATGATTTGATTCCTAAATCCAATAAAAGGTCTCTTATCAAGAAATATTGATTTTTAAACTCCTCTACGGCAGAATCTAAATCCTTGCATAATGTGTGCATGTCCGGCATGATAAAACCACGGAGCCTTCTCAAACCTGTAAGCTCTCCCTTTAATTCTCTTCTAAAATCATATTGTTCCCATTCATAAACCCTCAACGGGAAATAATGTGGTTTCAAGTTCATTGAGCTAAATAAATCGAATAATAAGAAATCTGAAGCAAACCTTAGGAGATATCTGTCATTTCCGGATTCAACCCAATATGTCCGTGCTGGAAATCTTGCAGTTTGAGCAGTTAATTTCTTATTTTTTACAGTATACATTACGGGTGTATCGATTAATATGGCCCCATAATCAATTAAACGATCTTCAATGAAATTTTTAATCAAGTTCTTCATGATTACTCCTTTTGTATACCATCTCAAATTACCAGCATCAGTATTGGGATCAAAATCCACTAATTCAAACTCTTTCATAACTTTTATGTG
Source organism: uncultured archaeon (assembly GCA_964538145.1). Taxonomy (GTDB): domain Archaea; phylum Asgardarchaeota; class Lokiarchaeia; order Sigyniarchaeales; family SOKP01; genus SOKP01. Next base: position 6,985 of record CAZIEC010000005.1, on the reverse strand, counting down.
TGCAGGCTCAATACCTTCATCAGCTCGCCTTGATTCTAGCTCTGATTTAAGAAATTGACGAAAATCTTCATTTTTTATTTGTTCAGGTATTATTATGTTTTTATCATCATCAAATTTAATTTCTAATTCTTCTCCAGAAGGCATTAAAACTTTAAAAACAGCATTTGTTATGTGCTCTTCAGGTTGGATGTATAGTTTTACATCACGATACATTTCTGCAACTTCATGACCTAAACAATTAATTTTAAAAGATTTGTACCATCCAAATGGAGAATATTTCGCTTTTATTCCTTTTTCTTCCAAAAATTTTGCAATTTTAGGGCAAACTTCCATTGCTTCAGGATCATTACTTAAAAATTTACTTAAATGTGCCCAGGGATAAACCAACACCTGATCAACTCTATACATCGATCTATCTTTAATCAATTCGATTAATTTTCTTGGCTTTCCTTTTATTTTTCCTTGTTCAATTTGCTTATTATATTCCCGTATTTCCTCATTCTTTTTGCGAATAGTCTCTGGAAAACTAGAAATTTGCATGATTGCATCTTCAATAACTTGAGCTCCTTGTTTAGCAATGATATCCGTATCATATGTATCTTGATCCTCAACGGACACGAAAGCTACGAGAATTAATCCATCCATTTTTATAACATCTTCCGAAAATACTTGTGGATTACTGGTTGCTTCTTTATTTTTGTGGACTTCGATGCCATCTGAATGAATTAGTAAAATCTTCATCTTTATCGCGATAATTTATTTCTCTTGATTATAAATAACAAAAAATTCTAAATAGTTTTGTATCTTTTCTAAATTAACTATACTTTAAAATCAAATTAACGATTACTAAAATATTTATCTGTTCTCATGAGTCTTAAAAAAATTTTTTCAAAAATAATTGAAAAGCTAGATGAGTTAGATCAAACTCGTGAAGAAATCTTAAAGATTTCTCGTGAAATGATTAGGGATGCTAGTAGAGCTATAAAAAATGTACATAGAGGAGAATTTGATTCATATGAGGCAAAAATAAAAGCTCTCCAACAAAACCACTCAAAACTCTTAAATTTAATTGATAAAAATCCTGGTTTCTTTTTTAAACATTTACGAACACCAGAGCAAGAATATACTGAAGCAGTAATATTATATTCTATAATTACAAAAAAGCAAATTCCAACTCCAAGTGATTTAAATGTAGATCCCCTGAATTATGTGCTTGGTTTAGCAGATGTTATTGGAGAACTTCGTAGATATGCTCTAGATAATATCAGAAAATCCAAAATTGATAATTTAAATGAAATTTTAGAATACATGGATGAAATATATTCTTATTTATTTTCATTAGATTATCCTTCTGGTTTAACCCAAGATTTAAGACATAAAACTGATAAAGCGAGGTTAACTATAGAAAGAACACGAGGCGATATCTCCTTGACAATTCAAATTAATAAATTAAAAGAATGTATTGAAAAAAATATACCTTCATAATTTTAAACTTGGAACCATATAGGAATGATTTAAGATCAATAAAATTACATGATCGTAGATTAATTTAACTAGAAAAAAGCTTACGCAAATAAAACAAATTCAAGCTTTAAATAATGGATGAAAATAAAATAATAAATGAAAATATTTAGTTGACATGAATATGAAAAAGAAAATCTTGATAGCAGGAACATTTGACATTATACATCCAGGCCATTTATTTTTAATTAATGAAGCTGCCAAATTAGGGGATGTTTATGTAGTCGTTGCGACGGATAAGAATCGGAAAAAATATTCCGGAGAATATCCCATAATACCACAAGAACAACGGTTAGAAGTGGTAAAGGGACTAAAAAATGTAAAAGATGCAAGAATTGGTCGTAGTGATAATGATACTTTAAAAACAGTAGAAGAAATCAATCCGGATATAATTTTACTCGGTCCAGATCAAAAATATGACATAAATACTCTACAAAAAGGTTTAGAAAAGAAAGGTTTGGGACATATTAAAGTTAAAAGGTTGGAAATATATTATGATAAGTATGAATTGCATTCTTCTCGATTAATTAAACAAAAAGTTATAGATCGGTATTTAAAAAATGAAATGAATAACTCTAATAGTTGAAAATGAAATGATAACTCCAGAGAATTACGCAAATTGGTTTGCTTTATATAAATTATGTCAATTAATAAAAGATAAGCCTTATATTAATATTAATACCGTTGAATTTGGAAAGATTTTAGGATTGAGCCAACAAACTGGAAGCAAAAGATTAAAGGATTTAGAAGAACTAGGCTGGATAAAACGTACAATTATTGGAAAAACTCAACAAATAAAAATCACAAAAGAAGGTGCTAACATAATGCTTGATGTATATAAGAGCCTTAAAGAATTGTTACAAGCATTATTAATTGTTGGAGAGGTTTGCGAGGGAATGCATGAAGGACGATATTATGTCTCAATTAAAGGATATTATGACCAATTTAAAGAAAAATTAGGTTTTGAACCTTATAAAGGCACGCTAAATTTAAGATTAAGTGATACTAACATAGCAATTTTAAGAGAAAAATTAAGCCACATCACACCCGTGATTATTGAAGGTTTTCGAGATCAAGACAGAGAATATGGTCCGGTTAAATGTTATGATGCTTATATATCTCGCTTGGATAATCGAGATTTAAAACAAAAAGCAGCAATTCTTGAAATCCAACGTACACATCATGAAAAAAATATTGTAGAGATATTGGCAAAACCTTATTTAAGGGATTATTTCAATTTAAAAGATGGAGATAAATTAATTATAGAGATAATAAATAAATAGTTGAAGGAAAATTCCTTAAAATAAAGGGTAATTTCTTAATCATTCACTCTTATTGAAATATCTTGTTTTCATCTTCAGATTTATTAATAATTTTCTTGCATTTTAAATAACGGACTACAACCGTGAAAATTAATAACCACATGAATATGAATAAGAGTTCGCTGAAAAATCCTATGAAATGAGCAATCAAGCTGGAGATGAAAATATAAAAAAGCCTTTCAGATCTCGCCATTAAACCAATATCGAAATCTCCTGAAGATAAGACGCTTGCTTTTGAACGAAGGTACGATATCATGAACGATGCCATGTAAGAAATAAAAATCACTAACTTTAGATCTAAAATCCCCCATAATTGAAAATTCCAATTAAAAATTAATAATGATAAAAATATGAAAAATTCGCTAATCCTGTCCATAATTGAATCAAAAAAGCCTCCAAACTTGGTGCTTTTATCCAATAATCTTGCAATTGCTCCATCAATTCCATCAAA
>CAZIEC010000005.1:0-3591 GCA_964538145.1 uncultured archaeon | reverse complement strand
ATATTCTGGACTAAAACAAAGAAAAAGAAAGATCTCGTATTAAAGTTCAACATTGCTCCAAGCAAACATATAGGTTTCATTAATTTCATTAATTTAGCCTTGAGTCAAAATAAACCCATATCATTAATGTTAGAACATGTTGATTCTAACGGAGATAAAAAAATCATTCCTGTCAAAGCAGAATTTAATCTAGAACAAAAAAATGAATAAAATAGTGATTGAAAAATGAAATTGCGCCTTGTCCTTCAAACAACCACCAGATCAAATAAAGAGGTTTCGATTAAATTAAATGTGGCTCCAAAGAAACATTTAGGTTTAATAAATTTTATTGAGTTAACATTAAAAAAAGATTTGGAGGTCTTGTTAACATTTGAAAAAATTAGTAAATCCGGAAAACGTGAAGAGAGCAAAGTCTATGGAAAATTTAAATTTAACTCGGATAATTTAGAAGAGTTAGAAGACCTGCGAAAGCAGATTGAGGTTATTAGAAGAAAGAGAAAAAAACGCCATCAAAAAAGGGTTCTCAAGACATAGTAATGCTTTTATCTTCTTTAATTTATAATCGAATGAATCCCAATTTTACCAGATTTTTACATATATTATAAACTTGTTCTGTTGGAAGGTTCAATTCTTTAGAAATTTGATAAATGGTTTTGTTACCATCAATAGCATTAAAAACGCGCAGTGAACTATTCCCAGTTAAATAATATTTTGGATTTACGCTTAAATTTTTAATAAAAACGGGTCTCTCTTTAAAATATTCGGGTATTTCTTCTTCAACTTCTTTAAGATTATCATCCTCAATTTTATCATGCTCGAAATTGGATTTCATTGATTTAGAATAAATTTCATTAGTAAAATTCTCTAATATCATCTCTATTACTCTTTCAAATGAATTGAACTTTTCAGTATTTCCATTCCATTGCAATAATTCTTCTCTTCTATACATTGTTAAGAATATGCTAGATAGCCTCTCTAATATCTCTCTAATAATTTTACCATCCGTGGTATCATCATGAGTTATTATGAAAATTAAATTTTGAATTGTTTTATCCTTTAAAAAGGATAATTTTAAATTGTTATTTGAAAGTTTTAATTCGCTTATGTTTCCAAGATCTTCAAAGGAATTTGAAAGAGAATTTAGAGCAGTAAAAAATCCTGAAATCAAAATTAAAGAGTCTTTTCTACAAAAAGTAGAATTTGAATTTGAGAAGTTCTTGACGACTAATGGTAAACCATCCTTAACAATAAAGAAATCATGGATCATTGCCGTGAGTCCATTGAGATTTATAAAATGAATTCAATCAAAAATTTGGTTGATGGAGTTATAATCTTAATCGAAATGTATTCAATAAAATATAAAATTCATGAAAGAAAAAGAAATGTGATATTACCATATTATCTTTATTTGAAAAAAATAATATTCTTTAATTTAAAATAAAATAAATTTCATTTAAGAGCTCATGAAAATAATAATTTTGGATACCTTAATTTCATAGAAATTATAAAATCATTTGATTAATGAAATGATAAAAATAAAAGCTCCAGGTAGGTTATGCTTATTTGGTGAACATCAAGATTATTTAGGATACCCTGTTATATCTCTTGCAATTTCGAAATATATTTATTTGAAAGCAAGAAAAATTTCCAATCCTAAATTTATAATTAAACTTCCAGATATCAATCAAGAGTTGGAAATTGCATTAAATAATAAGGAATTAACTTATGAATCTAATCGAGATTATTTACGCAGTGGATATAATCAATTCATTAGAAAAAAGATAAAATTTAATTCAGGATATAGAATCGTTATTAAAGGTGATATTCCCATCAATGCAGGAGTGGCAAGTTCTTCAGCATTGATAATTGCTTGGTTGTATTTTTTAAACTTGATCTCTAATCGTAATCTAACGCCAAAGGAATTAGCATTATTAGGGTATGAATCTGAGGTAAAAGAATTTGGAGAGGCGGGAGGAATGATGGATCATTTTAGTTCTTCTTTTGGTAATTTAATCTATTTACAATCCAAAAATTTAAAGCCTAAAATTGCACATTACAATGTCAAATTAAATGGTTTTGTTTTAGGAAATTCTTTAGAAAAGAAAGATACTGTAAAAGATTTAATGAGAGTTAAAAATCTCTCTTTAAAATCATTTGAAGTTTTAAAAGATGTGATGCCTGAATTTGATCCAGTGACCTCGAAATTAAGTGAAGTTAAGCCGTTCTTGGAATCTTTGGAATTCAAATATCGTGAAAAAATTATAGGAAATCTTATCAATCGAGATCTCACGCTTGAAGCAAAAAAATTACTCGATACGTTTCAAATCCATTTAAAAGATAAATCAAATTTGAAAAAAGATTCATATCTCTTAAAAGAATTTTACAAGCCATTAGGAGTTTTATTAACCAAACATTATGAACAATTAAGAGACAGAATAAAAGTAAGCATTCCAAAAATAGATGGTATGATACAATCTTGTTTAGATGCTGGAGCATTGGGAGGAAAGATAAATGGATCTGGGTTTGGAGGAACAATATTCGTTTTAGCTCCTGGGAAAGAAAAATTAATGAAAAACATCATAAATGAGCTTGGTGGGAAAGCATTTATTATCCATACTAGCGATGGAGTTAAGCAATATTGATATTATTTTTAAAATTAAAATCAATTTATTAACTTTTAAGATTTATATATATGAAAAATAAAAATATAATAAGACATGAAAGAAATAACTTAAACATGTAAGTGTTTTAAATGAGAATCAGAACTCGAAAGAATTTAATATATAAAAACATAATTATTTCATTCCTATTAGCTCTTCCTGTTATTGGCTTTTTTTCCTACATTGGCATAGGATTATATATCTTAGATGATGTAGCATCATTTACACTCAATTTAGACCCTCCTAATACGAGTTATTTTTATCCTCTTAACCAAATTTTGGGAAATCAAACCTATCTAAGAAAAATGGCAGACACATATGATTGGCAATTAGAAAAATGGCACATACCTACAAATATTAGTGTAGATGTAACATTTACAAATTATTCTTATAATAAAATCAAAATTTGGCATGGCACGGATAATGGAGCACTCCATCTAGGTTATACATTGGCATCTCAATGTTTTAGATATAAAGTAGCATTAGAAAATGGTGATACCGCTGAATTAATCAATGCAACCAGAATGGTGAAAAAATGTGTAACTGGATTTAGCAACATGTTAGCGGCTCCAAATGGAGGTATTGGCCCAGATTATCCCGGAATGCCAGCGAGATTTGTATGTGCACCTCAATATAGAAAATATCATCCTTGGCTATTTGAAGATCATCCCAGACATTTTAATGGAACTGGAAAATATAAGAATTGGCGAGTTAGGCTTCATACATCCAGAGATGAATTAGCTGGATATTATCTGGGTTTTGCAAGTGTTCTTAAATTTATAGATCCAACAGTAAATGAAGATAGCGCTTGGATAGTCAATCGAATAAGATTATTAACGGAACAATTGATAGAAGGATTTAAGAAAACTAATTGGCTCGTGTTAGGAGGTAATGGAGAACCAGTTGGTTCTGACCTGAACCATTATTTCCC
>CAZIEC010000004.1:23677-52801 GCA_964538145.1 uncultured archaeon | reverse complement strand
GCTAAGAAAAGATGAGCAAGCATTTAAAAAATCATTCTAAAGGGAAATTCTTTTTTGGATCTGTAAAAGTAGGCGAAAGAGGTCAAATCGTCATTCCAAGTGAAGCGAGAAAATTATTTAACATAAATCCTGGAGATCAATTACTTGTTTTTGGTGATAAAAAAAAAGGCATTGGATTAATAAAAGCCACAATATTAAAGAAATTTGCTTCTCAATTATTTCAAATATTTGAAATGGAAAAAGAAAAAGAATCAAAAGAGAATGATGATAAAAATGAAGAGATCTAAAAGGTTAAGCAACTTGGATTTTAGAATAATGTCATTTTTCTTTAAAATTAGAGATAAATTGAACCCTCCAAAAGTGAAAATAAAAAATTTGGACTTAAAATCAGGATATCATGTTTTAGATTATGGTGCAGGGACAGGGAGTTATACGATTGTTGTTGCTGAAATTGTAGGCCCTAAAGGAAAAGTCTATGCTGCCGATGTTCATCCACTTTCAATAAAAAAAATAAAAAAAAGATCTCTTAAAAATGGTTTATCTAACATCGAAACAATTTTAACAGACTGCGATACAAGACTAATAAATAATAGTATTGATATGATTATATGTTTTGATACATACCATGCAATTAATGATAAAAATTGCATTTTGAAAGAATTTAATCGCATTCTAAAACCTAATGCAATTTTAGCATTATCAGATCATCATTTAAAAGAAAATGATTTAATTATAGAAATAACTGAGAAAAATCTATTCACATTTCATGAAAAGAAAGGAAATATAATACTTTTTAAGAAAATTTAATTTTTTTTTTTTTAATCTTTAACTTTCTTTAAGCCTTTTAAAGCATTAAACCCAATTATTCATTAAAGTAATTTATTTGAAAATAAAAATAATTAAACTTTTTATTGGGATGGAATAATGATTAACGAAAAAATCCAAAATTACATGTACGAATTTATTAAAAAAATATGTGATGATGTGGGGCCAAGAGAATCCGGCACTAAGGAAGAAGAAATCGCAGGAAACATTATCGAAGATGAATTAAAAAAATATTGCAATAAAACTTACCAAGAAGAATATGTGAGTAGTCCTCACGCGTTTTTAGGTGGTATTCGATATGGCGCCATTTTGGTTTTGATTGTAATCGCGTTTTATTGGATCATCCTATTAAATGACTTATCGATCTTGCAATTAGGAAATGCGCTAATTATTATTTTACTGATTATTTCAATAATCATAATCATAATAACTGTTAGTTATTTCATTTTAGAAGTAATGAAATATCATGAAACCTTTGATTTCTTATTTCCAAAAAAGAATTCAAGAAATATAATTGGCATCATTGAACCAACTAAAGAAGTGCGAAAAACTTTAATCTTCTCTGCCCATCATGATTCGGCATTTGAATTTAATACTTTTTACTATTTAAAAAGGTTTGGACAACTCATCATAAATATTGGTTATTTGGGAGTCGTGATAATATTAATTGGTGTAATTATAAGATTAATCTTTCATTTCTTTAACATCTCAAACTCCGTTCTCTTCTTAACTTTTGGAATAATTTTTCTCTGTTTTATTCCCATCGTTGCTGTTTACATTTTTTTCCATAGTTACAAACCAGTATTAGGTGCTTTTGATAATCTATCAGGTGTAGCGGTATTGCTTGGTATTGGAAAGTTTTTATCTGAAAACAAGAACAATGCAGAGGTTTTTCCCCAAAATACCCGGGTTTATTTAATTTCTTTTGCAGGAGAAGAATCTGGCCTTAGGGGTTCAAAAAGATATTTAGCTAAACATTTTAAAGAGCTAAAAGAGAGTAACGCTCTTATAGTTAATATGGACAGCATTGCTAGAAAAGACTTAGTTGTAATTCATGATAAAGAGTCTGGGATTGGTGCAAAACATGATAAAAATATCTGTAAGGATTTATATGATATTTGTAAAAATCTTGATCTCAATGCAAAGGTTCTGCCATTACCATTTGGTGCCACTGATGCAGCCACTTTTAGTAAAAAAGGCATTCATGCTATCGCTATTGGCGCATTGAATTTAAAAGAAGAATTGCCACCATATTATCATACAAGACTTGACACTCCAGATGTTATTGAGAAAGAAGCACTTGGACAATTCTTAGAAATATGCTTAAAATATCTTGCTTTAATTGATAATAGATAAAATTATCTTTTTTTTCTTGTTTTTTCACTTATATATTATGGCAACTATTTTATCCAAGAATGACCTAATATCTCTAATGAGAATCCCAGATTTAGAATTTTCAGTAATGAATAATACCATGAATAATTCAGGAGTTATTTGAAATATTATTAAAATGTGATGTTCTAATTCTACCATAATTTTGTTCAAATCTTGCTTTCCTATTATCTTGCCTAAACCTAATGCACTTTTTAAAATAGACGCACACATCGAAGAAAATTGAGTAAAACTAAATGAAGATTTAAAAATCTCAGATATTAGATCACCTGATTTGTTTGAAAGCATGATTCCTTCTAAATCATAACGTTTTATCATATTTGAGAGAAGGAATTTAATCCTTTCAATCTTTTCTTGGCTTATTTTAGGCACTTTTTTTATCAACCATTGAATTTTAGATTATATTTTTAAAAATAGAATCTCTTTTAATTTATTTTTTTAAGATCCTTAATGAACCCAGATTTAAGAGTAATCTCATATTGGTTTCATGAATCTTAATATTATTGAGCTTAAAAAGATCGTTTCAAGGGATAATCCATTAAAAAAATCAATAAGAATGAAACAATCCTTTAAATCCTCTTTTTTTTGGTATTATCGCTTGATATGGGCACGCTTCCATGCAACATAAACATGATATGCATTTCTTTCTGTTATATTCAGGATAACTTCCTTTTTCAAAATTTATTGCATTTGCTGGACAAATTTCTGCGCACAACCCGCACTTTTGACACAATTTTTTATTAAGCGTGGGTATTCTTTTAGTTACTTTATAAAAAATTCTTCCAGTTATCATGCTTGCAAATCTTGTCATTGATTTCCCAGGTACTTTAAATTTGGGCGTTATCTTCTTAGCTTCCTCTAAACTGAGCCCAACAACATCGATATCATCAAGACTCTGAATACCTAAGCCTCTTGAATGGACGCTTTTAATATGGGGCACATGTGCCAAGCCGTTAAATTTTCCAATTTCTAGCGCAATCAAATCTAAAGCAAGCTCATCAGTACCAGCCAAAATTAAATTCCAATCCTTTAAAGGACCAGAAACTGGGCCCATTGTTCCATACATTACTTTTTTTAAATCAAGAACTGTAAATCTATTAGGCTTGTTTTGAACGACCCAAGCAAAATTATCAGCAAGGACTTCCCCAAATTGGAGGGGTGTTTTACCTAAAAGATGAAATTTTGCTTTAAGTCCGCCGGGAATGATCCCCCAATAATTTTTAATTGCTCCAGTAATGGTTGCTTCACCATGAGTTTTAAGTCTCGGCATGTTTATCAACAAATCACATTCTTTCACGATTTTTGAAACATAATAATCCTTGAGTTTAACAGCACCATCAATAACATCATTTACGGGCACTTCTCTTTCAAAATCCACGAATTTTATTCCTGCTTCTTCGCATATTTCAAAAATTCCGATTTTTTTAGCAATATTAGTTGCAAAAGTATTTATTTGTCCCGGAGAATCCCCAATGTATACATTTTCCATTGAAATATTCTCTTGTGTTAGATAAGCAATTACACCTTCAATAATTTCAGGTCTAGTACAAGCATTTTCTGTTGCTCTTAACAAATTCGGCTTCAATAAAATTTTTTTACAGTCATGGATATCAAATGAAAAATCTTTTTCTATTAACTTAATTGCTTCTATGATAGCTTCCTTCTCAGTATTAAAATCTTTAATATTCACAATGCTTACTTTAGTTGCCATTATATCCCCTAATTTTTTTAAAAGAATAATTAATAATTTACAATTTATAAATTGATCAAATAATATATAGGATCGTGTTAATTTAGAAAAAAAGCCAATTAAAATAAATTTTAATCATTCCTCAATTCTTATTAAAAATTCTATTTTATCAAGGAAAGAAATACATTTTCAAAAATTTCACAAGAAAATCAAAGAAAACGAATTATTTTTAAAATTGGACTTTTATTAATTATACATATAAAGTTCTCACATTAACATTATAAAATAATTAACAATCTTATAATTAAATATTATAATCTAACGTGCATACAATTAAAAACATTGAAAATAGAAATCCAATTGAAAAAGTGAACAAAATGGACGACCTAATGTTCAAAATTTGCTTATTTGGTGACGGAGGCGTTGGAAAGACCTCCCTAGTGAACCGTTACCTTACTGGCATATTTAAAGATGATTCCGCCATGACAATTGGGGTAAGTTTTCACGTGAAAAAATTACATTTTGACAGCATGAGAATTTCATTACAGATTTGGGATTTTGCGGGAGAAGATCGCTTTAGATTTCTTTTACCAAGTTATGTAACAGGTGCTTCTGGTGGAATATTCATGTATGACATCACGCGATATTCTAGCTTGAAAAATTTTGAAGATTGGATTAAAATATTTAAAAATGGATATAGTGGAAGCCAAAACCCTTTACCAGTAATAATGGTTGGAAGCAAATTAGATTTGCAGTATAAAAGAGCCGTTCCAATGGAAGAAGCAATAACTTTAGCTAAAAGACATGGAATGTATGGTTATATCGAATGTTCCTCTAAAGATGGCACCAATGTAAACGAGATTTTTCAAGAAATTGCTAAAATAATGATAAGAAGGGCTGGATTAATGTAAATAAATTATAATAATAAGCTTGATTCTTACCTAATTTTTCATGCTATATTTAAAAATTTGTAGATGGACGAGTTTTTAAAAAATATCCATCAAACTTTCAAAAATAAAGTCAGGTAATAATTGTTTATCAAAAAATTCTTCATTCTTTAAATTACTCAAGTCTTCACGAGAAGTTACTCCGGTTAATACTAAAGCCGTTTTGATACTTGCTCGATTTCCAGCTAAAATGTCCGTATTTAACCTATCTCCAAAAATAATTGCATTTTTTGGCTTTACATTGAAATTTTTTAAAATTATTTTAATACCAATGGGTTCGGGCTTACCAAATATTTGTTCTGGTTGTTTTCCAGTACATGTTGTTAAAGCATTTACCATCACGCCAGCACCAGGAAGTAATCCTCCAGGCACAGGTAACGTGCTATCCGTGTTAGTGGCAAAAAATCTTGCCTTTCCCTGTAGAATGCATTTTTGTGCGAATGCCAATTTATCATAATGAAAATTTCGATCCAGTCCTACAACAATAAAATCAATCAATTCGTGGTTAAAGTTCATTTCTGCTATAAAGTGGCCCATTGATTTTAATTCTTCAATGAGTCCAATTTCTCCTATTACATATATGTTAGCATTTCTCTTAATTTGAGAAATTATTTTAGCAGCAATGAAAGCGCTAGTATAAATTTCTGAAACATTAGCATCTATACTAAATTTTTTTAATTTTTCTACATACATCTCTCGAGTTTCAGTAGAATTATTAGAATTAAATGCAATTTTGATTCCTTGATTTTTTAGTTCTTTAAGTGCAAGATCTGCATTTGGGATTAATTCTTTCCCTCGATAAATCACGCCATCCAAGTCAAATATGGCAAGTTTTATATCTTTTAGAGCATCAATCATTAGAATCACATTTTAATATGGAATATCAAATATATTTTAAATTTTGAATTAATTTTTAAAGAAACCATATTTCTAAAGAATTTTAATAATTATATTGTTAGAATTATATCCAACCTATTGGTAGTCCTAGTATTAATATCATTAATTGAATTCCAATTGGAATGAAGACTGGATTTAAAATGTTGTCTGCAGTGTAAGAAGGAAAATAATCCGTCAAAAAGAAAATCACGGCACAAGCAATTGCATAAATAGGGCCAACAAAAATTAATCCAATAACATATGAAACAAGAATTCCTGTGATGAAACCTTCAATAGATTTGGTATCTTTATTTCTAAGAATGACTTTATGTTTTCCTAAAGTTTTTCCTACAATCGCAGCTGCTGCATCTGAAAGACAAGCTGTTAAAATTCCAGCAAAATAAGCTCTAATATCCAGCCAACCCGCCATGTATAGCATGTAGGAGAAGATGAAACCAGTTATGATGTAAATTTGTGGGCCTGCTGCGTTATATTCTTTCTTTCTCAGCATGGAATGCGTGAGGAAATTAAATACAGAATATTCTGGGCCCCATATTATTCGAATTAAATCTGAAATAATCGCAAAAATTAAAGAACCAATTAAAGCCATCATTGTTAAGTCTATTACAGCTTGGGGATCACCAAAATTATATGGGTAAAGAGAAACATCTCCCCATAAAAAATTGTAAGATGGCTCAATCTGATGAATTAATTGAATTACTCCATCATTAACGAGTTGAGTAACTGGAGGTATGAAAAAAAAGCCATAATATGCAATAAAAATTAAAATTCCTGCAAGATGAAAGCTCTTTCTAATTATTTCCTTTCTCACGGAAATGTCTTCCATGTAAGGATCTTCACATGTCATTTTATATATGTATCGCCTTAAAATTGAATTCTTCCCACCATTCACGCAATAAGAGTCTTTATCAAGAGCTTCTTTTTTCAAGGTTTTTATCTTTTTTCTTATTAGGAAAAAGAACATTAAATTAATAATCAGAATAATCCCTATCCACCAAACAATAAATCCATTATAAGGATAAGGAAAGAAACTTATAACAGAATTGTAATATCCAAAAATAATGAATGCACATCCACATAAAGCTGTTGATATTGCCCCATATCGATTTTTTGCTTTTATTCCCTTAAAGGCAATGTAGAACATTAAAATTGCTAATATAAAGAAAAATAAGGAAAATGTAGTGCTGTAAACTCTGCTAATTAAAATCCAATAATCCATGATTAGAAAATTAAATGAGTATGTATTGATTTGTAAATAAATAATACATCAAATAATTAATTTTTGTTTTCAAATGTCTTTAAAGATCTTCAAATTGAGAGTATTGAAAATGGCTAATAATAATGAAATCAAAATTTTATGTTTAATCAAATGATAAAAATGATGATGAAAAATGATTTTATTGAATATCTTGTTAAAAAATAAATCTGATAACATACCTATTTACTGTCCAGGTTATCCAAATCAAGAATTCATAAATAATTATGTAAAAAAATACAACTTAAATAGTCATTTTAAGAATTTAACGCTCTTGAATAAGGATTATGGGCTAATTTATCAAATGGGTTTTGATGCAATTTCAATTCACGAATTCAGGTGCGAAAAAAAGTATATCTTCAAAGAAAATGCATTAAAAATAGATTCATGGGGGCGCTTATACAAGAATGACTGGTATGCTTGGGATGGAGTATTTAAAAATGAGAAAACATTACAATCTTGGAAGCTTTTAAAAATTCCCTCGACTAAAAAATTAAAAGAATTAAAAAAATTTTACCCTCAAATAAGAGGAAAATTATCAATTTTGCTTTCTCTTCCCGGACTTTTTGAAAAGAGTTGGCAATCAATGGGCTTCATTTTCTTTTCTAAACTATTAAAAAAGAAAAAATTCGAATTCATCAATGAAGTAATTAATTTCTTTTATTCATATACTAAAAGATTAATTAAGACGCTCCAGAAAATAGGGATACAAATATTTATTTTTGCAGATGATTGCGGTTATAATCAGAGAGAATTTATACCAGTTTCTATATGGAGAAAATTATTCTTAGAAAAGTATATTAAGCTAGTAGAAATCATTCACGAAAAAAATGGAGTAGCAGTATTACACTCTGATGGTTACATAATAAATTTGATGGATTCGTTTATAGAAATTGGTTTTGATGCGATTCAATCTCTTGAACCAAATTCTGGAGTAAATATTTTTGAACTGTTTAGAAAATACAAGGACAAGATTTGTTTTATTGGAAATATTGACAGTACATATCTAATTTATTGGACTCCTATTGAAATAAAAGAATACGTGGAGAAACTGATTTCAAAAGCGAGGAGATGGGATTGCTTTTTAATTGTAAGCCCTACTCAACAGATAAACTCCACAGTGAATCCAGAAAATGTAAGAATGATGATTAAAACTGTTAAAGAATTTAACATCTTTCAATAAAAAGAAATGATAAAAGAAAATAATTTTATAAAAATTGACTCAAAGATGCTTGTTTTTGAAAAATTAAAGAATGTTTGTAAGAATTAAAGTCATTAAAATACAATATTATTAGATTAATTGTGCTATTTTTTCACACGTGCGCCGGCAATCCAATAATATCAAACCAAGTCGGACATCAGAGGTTGTCGATACTGTTAATACGGCATTAGGCCCTGCTTGTAAAACAAGAAGGTATCCATCGCTACCCTTAATAAAGAGTTGCTCAAAATTGCCTTTATTCATTTCAATTATTGCACGCTCGGACAAGGATAACAAAGCTGCCGTCATGGCTGCTATTCGCGTTTCATCTACGCCTTGCGGAAGTGCAGAGGCGATCGGCAATCCTTCAGCCGATACAATGGCAGCAGCTTTAACTTCCGGAATTGCTCCGAGCAATTTTTTCAGGAGGTCATCCAAGGTGTCTGTTGTGGGCCCAGAATCCATCCTTCCATTCTCCTTTATTTTATTTTATGGATTTATATAATGAAATAATAAATATATTATTAATAGGATATAAAATTTGTATTCTTTTATTTTTATATTTAAAGTAGTTTGGTCCTATTTATTTTTTTTTATTCGTTTGTGTATAATATATTCTTATGCTAAAAATTAATTAAATATTATAATATGTAGATAAAGAAAAGATCTTTAATATATAAATTGTTTCTAAACACTTAAGTATTATTTAACCACGCACTCTAAATCCTTCATGTTAATACTTTAAAATGAGATCTCCTTGATTTTTTTATTTTAAGAATTTATCTTTTCAATCCATAATTATTAAATATGAAAATATTAGGATATTTCTTAATTAACTAAAACATATTTTTCAATAATATCGTTTAGAACAGATAAATTAACTGGCTTTTCTAAAAATTCAATAGCACCCATCTTAAGAGCTTTAATTTTAACAGTATAATCCGCACTAATAAAAACTATTTTACTATCGGGATTAATTTGTAAAAATTCCTTTATGATTTATAAAACAATTTTATAAGGAACTCGATGGTCCAAAAATATTATGTCTGGGTAATGCTGAAAATTTTTAAATATTTTTAACGCTTGTTCACCATCATAAGCTTTGTCAATTATGTCATGCCCTCTTGATTTTAAAAAGCGTTCAAAAAGAAAAATGATGTCTTGTTCATCATCAATTATAAAAATGTCTGCGATTTTGATCACTTCTACGTATATAATTATAATTTTCTAATATCTTTAATTTGCTTAGCAGCTTCTTTATCCTTTCCAATTATTAATTGTAAATCTTCCTGATTTAACATTTGTGAATTAATTCCCATTTTTATCATCTCTGAGGAGCTATTAATTACTTGCATTATATTTCCTAAATCATGAGGGAATTTGTCATTTAATTCCAACTTTTAGCAAGCAGAAATGGTATATTCAAGATGCACGATTCAAATAATTAGGAGAATTTTTGAGCTAAATAGCTGGAAGATAATAGAGGGTGATTATTAATGGATCCTCAGTATTATATAATCCACAATTATTTCCTGATAAAAAACTAAATAATGAAATAGGGATAAATACCTCCAATAAAAATGAAAGAATTTTCAAGATACATGGGAAAAAACTTGATATGGTACTACATGACAATTTCCATGTTCATTATTTAAAAATAGAGAATTGATGACAATTTAGACTAATTAATTTAGTTTGAGAATAATTTTTTTTTATCGACTTTTTTTAAAAATCTTATTGCTAAGATGCTTTCATAAACCTCTATCCATTATATCTTGAAATTAATATTAAAAAGTGTCAAAAAAAGAAAACTATTAATTTTTTACTTCATTTTTACCAATTAATAATTTTAAGTTCCTAATCTTATTATATAAAGATTCAAATATTTTAAATAATAATTATAACAAAATTAATTTCTCTGAAGGGTGGGTTATAATCTTTAAACTCTATCATTTATCGGCAAAATGTGAAATACCTCCATTTTTATTTGATCAACCAAAAGAAGTTAGTGCAAGGATAATATTATCAGAAGATTATGAAGGAATCATTACAAAAGAATATGGTTTTATTATAGCAATAGTTGATGTTCTCGATGTTGGTCCTGGAATCATAATTCCTGGAAATGCTAACACGTTTCACGAGGTTGAATTCACTATTCTATGCTTTAAACCAACAGTAGGAGAAACTGTTGAAGGAGAAGTTGTTGAAATAATTGATTTTGGTTGCTTCGTGCGCTTAGGACCATTGGATGGATTAGTGCACGTTTCACAAATATGTGATGATTACATTTCCTATGAAAAACCTAGTCAAAGATTCTTAGGAAAAGAAACTGGAAGAATTCTCGAAGTAAATGACATTGTAAGAGCAAAAGTTATTGCTGTTTCGCTTGGAACTGGTCGAAGTGGTAAGTTAGGTTTGACCATGAGGCAGAAATTTTTAGGCAAACCTGAGTGGATCGAAGAAGATGTGGAAGAATATTTTGCTGAAAGAGAGAAGAGTAATAACAAACCAGAATGATTAAAATATAAAATATTAAGAAACATTATTGAGGAGACCAAAAATGAAAGAAAAAGCTTGTAAAAACTGCCATTTAATAACAAGAAACGAATCTATGTGTCCAAAATGCAAGACTCACACTCTTAGTGATGATTATACTGGAGAAGTTATCGTTATTAAACCAGCTGAATCTAAGATTGCAGAATATTTGAAGATTCATTATCCTGGCAAGTATGCATTAAGAGTAAGATAAAATATCGTTTAGATTTTTTATTTGAATTAAAAAAACTGACATTATTTTTCAATTTAAAAATTATTCAATTTTATATTACGATTAAGTATGAACAAAATTCTAAGAATACCCGAAGATCGTAAGTATGAATTTTCTCAACCGTTAGGTAAATTAATTTCGGGTTCAAGAGAAGAAACCATTCCTAAAATCAAAAAAATTATAAATGATTTTATTAGAAAAAATTTTAATATTGAAATTTATCTCGTGGGAGATATCGTATCGCAGGATTTCTTAAAAGATGATTTCCTAAAAAGATTCGTGCATACCTGCGTTATTGATGAAAAAACTCAAAGAAGTAAGGAAAAATCCATTAATGATGAATTTTTTGATAGATTAATGGATCTTGAAAATCCTAAGGGCACGATAAATCCTAAAAGCTTCAACTTATTCAGAGAAATATTAAATTCCAACAAGAAATCCTTGATAAGGGTCATTTCAGGAGAAGAAGATTTACTCGTGCTTCCATTGATTTTAGAAATTCCCTTAAAAGAAAATGTAAAACAATTGGTATTTTACGGGCAACCTCCAATTACAGATTCTAAACATCAGATTCCAGAAGGTGTCGTAATGGTTGAAGTTGATAAAAAACTTCAAAAAGTAGTTAAAAAATTTATAGACTTGATGATAAATTCTTAATCATCGGATTCTATGATGTTAGATCTTAATTTGTTATATAAAATAGAAGTAAGGATGATTAAAATCATCCAAGAAATGATTACAAGCAAGAAGATTAAAAAATATGTTCCTACAAGTATATTTCTAAGCCATAAATAAAAGAAAAAGGTTAATAAAATGATCATTATCTCAATTGTTAGCAAAATTTTAACCGTTTTATAGTAATTTTTTTTAGATAACATTATTTTCACATATAAAATCCAAAATTTTATTTTTTATTGTTCTTTACTCAATCATAATTTATAATTTTCCGTGATATATTAAATAAAAGTAATACACATTTTATAAAAAGGTACAAGATGTCGTTCAAAATTGAGATTATTGAAGAGAAAAAAAATCCATTGATTGATCGTGTCGAAATCAAATTTTTAGTAGATCATTTCGGTAATGGCACGCCAAATCGCTTGGAATTGAAAAAGAAAATCGCTGCATTGAAAAATGCTAATGAAAAATTAACAATTATTCGCAAGATAGAAACAAGATTTGGAGCAACTCAAGACATCTGTAAGGCACACATTTATTCTAACGCTAAGGAATTACAATATTTTGAACCGTTTCACATTCAAGTGCGCAATTTACCAAAGGAAAAAAGAGGAGAAATCTACAAATTAAGGGCAAAAAAAGAACCTCACAAGCATTTATTTGAATATGATTAATTAAATTACATTACATGGATGTTGATTATAATGGTAAATGTCTCAAAATATTATAAAATAGAGGATGGAAAGTTAATTAGGGTCAATCGGACTTGCCCAAAATGCGGTCCAGGTTATTTCCTAGGAACTCACTATGATCGTTATGTTTGTGGAAGATGTCATTATACAGTTTTTAAAAGAAAGGGAACTGCTGGATCCAAAGCCATCGCTACTGGCAAGAGAGCACCAAGAAAACGTCTTAAAAAACAATGATTTTGGGTTTTAAATTTTAATTAATTGATTGATTATTAAGATTATTGCTCTTTTCTTGTAAGAATTTTTTTTAAATCTCCAAGATATAATTTTAATGATGTTAAATAATAAAAAATTATGCCTAGGCATCGAATCAACTGCTCATACATGGGGAGTTGGGATTGTTGATTTCGGTGGAAACGTTCTTGGGATGCATTCTAATATGTACATCCCAGAAAAAGGAGGACTCCACCCAGCAATGGTTAGAGAACAACATATCAATAACTTTATGAAAATAATTCAAAAGGCTTTATCACAAGCTGGGTGTTCGATAAAGAATATTGATCTTATTGCTTTTAGCAGGAGTCCAGGATTAGGCCCCATTTTAAGAATTGGTGCTTTAGTTAGCCGAATACTTGCTCAACTTTTAGAAATTCCAATTATAGGGGTGAATCACTGTATTGCACACGTAGAAATTGGAAGACTAATGTGTAACGTTGAAGATCCCCTTACTCTATATGTGTCTGGAGGAAATACCATTGTTAGTGCTTTTGAATCAGGACGATATCAAATTTTTGGCGAAACATTAGATATTCCAATTGGAAACATGATAGACATGATAGCAAGAGATTTTGGTTTGGCTCATCCTGGTGGACCGAAAATAGAGAAATTGGCTTTAAATTCAAAAAAATATATTCCACTTCCTTATGTAGTAAAAGGCATGGATCTCTCATTCTCAGGTCTTTATACAGCAACTAAGAAATTGATAGAATCAAAAAAGTATGGTAAAGAATATAATAAAGAGGATATTGCTTTTTCAGTTCAAGAAACTGCTTTTGCAATGTTAACTGAAGTCACGGAAAGAGCTTTAGCTCATACCGAGAAAAAAGAGGTTTTGCTTACCGGAGGTGTAGCAGCCAATAGACGCCTTCAGTCAATGATAAAGATCATAAGTGAAGAACATGATGCTAGGTTTGAAGTTGTTCCACTTATATATGCTGGTGATAATGGTGCCATGATTGCTTGGACCGGAATTTTACATTACATTAATGAAGGTGGTCAAGATATTCTTGAAACTTATATTAACCCAAAAGAAAGGATGGATCAAATTAAAATTTCTTGGAGAAATTAGGTGTTAATGATGTCTGAAACTTCCATTATTAAAGAGAAGATACTTCACAAGGGAGCAGAAGCCTATCTATACCTTGGTACTTGGTTTGGAAAAAAAGTAATCTTTAAACAAAGAATTCCAAAAAGATATAGGACCATAGAGTTGGATTACCAAATTAGGTCCAAAAGAACGATTAATGAAGCTAGGGCGTTGATTAAAGCAAAAAATTATGGTATCAATGTTCCTATTGTATATGAAATTGATCCTAATACAGCCACGATTGTCATGCAATATATTGAAGGAGAAAAATTGAAGGACTTAATGACAAAAATGAACGAGGAAAAGAAAATTGAAATCTTTAGAACCTTGGGAAAATACATAGCAATACTTCACGATAATGGGCATATTCATGGAGATATCACGACTAGTAACATAATCGTTACGAGAAATCAAAATATAGTCCTTATCGATTTTGGGCTTCATGAAAATTCAGAAACTATAGAAGATAAAAGTGTCGATCTACATTTATTTAAGAGAGTTTTAATATCATCTCATGGTGAAGATTATAAAATCTGTTATGAAGCATTTTTAGAAGGTTATATCTCACAATATGATGATGATAAGAAGAATTTATGCGAAGAAATTATTGAAAATATTAATATCGTCGAAAGTAGGGGTAGATACGTTAAACAAGAAGATAGGAAGTAAATTAAAATTCTTTCATTAAAATAAAAATAATAATTAGAAAAGTGTTTAAAAAGTTAATTAAATTGACAAAAGATTTTATATCCTTTTTAGAAAACTTTATTTACACGAATATCGGAAACATAATTTTATATACAACTTAATCTTATTAATAAATATCATTAAGATGCGAAAGTAATAACGAGATGAATATTTATCTTTTATAAATTTTTTTAATCATTAAATCACATTCCATATTTAAGAATATTTTTAAAAAGGAGTAATAAAATTGACAGAATTAGAGAAAAAAAAAGGGAATATGGTAAACATTACCATTAACATACCAAATATTTATGATGAAAATATTAAAAAGCTCATTGAAATGAAAGTTGTTGCTAACCGTTCAGCTGCAATTAGAAGGGCGTTGTACGAATTTTTTTTAAAAGAAGCTGAAAATCTAGAATTATTGGGCAGCGACATTAATATTTTAGAGAATCTTGATTAAATGTTTTATATTAATGACAGTAATTATTATCCAATATCATAGTAATGATTTCAAGCTTGAGATATTAACACGATTTAATTTAAAAGTACTTTATCTCAATTATCGATTTTACAATAAGAAGGAATTTTGATTTAAAAAGGTGAAATTTAATATAAAATGCCATTAGCGTCGTTTTCTTACTTTTCTTGCTTCTCTTTCAGCTTCTCTTAATATAATTATATCATTTAGCCTAACTGGACCTTTAACATTACGCGTCAAAATACGATTTTTATCAGGTCCTTCAAGGATTCTTACTTTAACTTGCGTGATTTCCCCAGTTAAACCTAATCTTGATACAATTTGAATAACTTCAGCTGGAAGAGACATGTCCTGCATTTGACTTCCTGCAGATTTATCCAATTTAACCAATTATTTCACCGGATTATTTTTTTAATTCTTCTAATTTTTTAATAATATCATCTAAAATATTTTCATTTCCTGTTCCAACTTTTTCAACCGCTATTGCTGATGCTGCCACGTTTATGCCAACAGCATTTCCAAGTTCTTTTTTCTTCGATACATACCCATATGGAATGTTCTTTTCTTCGCATAACAATGGCACGTGGAAAAGTAATTCAGGTGGATTCACATCCTCTGCCATGATTACTAATTTTGCCAAATTTCTCTCAATAGATTTTGTCACTTCGTTCATTCCTTTTCTAATTTTTGAATCTCTTGTTTCTGCGATTGTAGAAATTACATTTTTAATTTCTTTTTTAAGTTCTTCAGGAACATTAAATTTTATATAGCTCATTAATTTTCTCCTTCAAATATATATTTTTTAATATATTATCATAATTCATCGATTATTAGTAAGATATAAAGTAAGGTATAAAAAATAAAATTTTTGATTTGAAAAGTTATTCTAATTAAACTTTTTTATTTCCTATTCTAAAATTTTCTAATTTTAAATTTTATAACAACTTTTCATTAAAAAAATAAAATAGTTAAGATTTTTAACAGGATTCAAATCGTTAAAAAATGTAAACATTACTACATCTTCTTTTATAGCCCAATACTTAATAAAAGCAATCTCTAATAAATATGGATTTTAAAAAACTTTTTATTAAATATAAAAGTATTGTTTGCTTTTACAAGTATCAAATGTATAAACCAAAGATTTTTTTAGAATGAAATATTCTTTAAATGCAATGATTATCCCAATAAGATGTTTTTCTTGTGGCAAATTAATTGCTCATGTTTACAAGCCATATTTAGAGCTTTTAGAAAAGGGTGAAAGCTCGGAAGAAGCGTTTAAGAAATTAGGAATCGAAAGATTTTGTTGCAAGAGAATGATTGTTAGTCATGTTGATTTAATTGATGATTTACTAAAATTTCCAAGATTACAATAATTTTAGAATTCATTCATTAGATTTACTAATTTTTTTACAAGAAATAACAGTTTTCAAATTTAGTACCAAAAAATTTAAACTTTCTTCTTCTGGTTCAATATTAGCTTTAATTAAATTTCCATTACTGAATATTGCTAAAAAAAGAATATTTCGATCTTTTTGGTGAAGAAACGATTATTCTCTCTAAAATTTCAAAATGAGAAAGATCAAAACAAAATATTTAATAAATTATTGCTTTCCGTAATAAATAGTCCATCTTGTCTTGCGTGGATTCTTTTTATAAACGAGCATGGCTTTTCGGCATCTTTTAGTACAAAAGTTTAAGATTGTTCCATCACGCTTGACATACATGTGCCCTTTACCTATAGGAATCTCATAACCGCAAAAAGAACATTTTTTAACTTTGACCATTAGAAAAACCTCCTTTATTCACCTGAATCCTCATTCTCTTTTTCTTTTCGCTTAAATAACTCGGTTTCGCCGTATTTCACGACCTTTAAGTTTATTAGGACGATGTCAGAAGAAATTTCATTACCTCTAACCGTTTTTCTCCTTTTCTCACCCTTTCTTCTCGGTTTATAACCCACGCTTCTTTTTGAAATCAGGATCTTCTTCTTAACGGGACCATGAACATCTTTACGCATTGGAAAGCCACTAGAATCGGATCCTCCCGTAATTTGAAACTTATAATTGGGGAATCCTATTAGACCTCCATCAATTATGTCTCCGATCTTCAATCCCTCGAATCTAAACCTTTTTTCATCTAGTTCAATCAATTTCGATAAGCCTTTCCCAGGACCGGAGTTTCCACCAGAAATATTCAGCTTATATACCTTTTTCTCTGAACTCATCTTTATCAAGCTAACAAAAGGAAAATTATTTTAAAGAATGTCTTAAAATATAAAAATTTTATTGATTTTGTGCTTTATTTTAATGTTTTACGCATTTACTAAACAATAAAATTTATTTAACCATTTATTGTATTATAAAATTAAAACACGAAAAAGTATATCCATGCAAATATTTGAAGTAATTGAACTAAAGGAATTTCCATTCTTTAAAACGATTGAAATCACGAATGGAGAAATTGTAGGAGGTATAATCAATGATGAGAACAATCATAAAGTTTTTTTGTTAGTCGATCATGATGAAAAAAGAATATACGTGTTTAATGGAAGAAAGAGTCCATTAAAATTGCAAATTTATGGCGGAATTTTAGCACATATGCTCCGAAAACAGTTGAAATTGTTTTATCGCGTTTATTCTTTAAATAAATTCGAAAAAAATGATGAAATCTTTCAAGAAATTTTAGAAAGACCTTTAGGTGCTGGACGAGCTAAAATAATCGATGAGAATGATTTTTCACAACAACTTCATGATTCTGCCTCTTCTTCAAATATAACTATTTTTTCACCCCGATTTAAAAGTGCCATTGAAATTATTAAAGAATATCCGATTCCTGAAGGATATAAAAGGATTTTCTTGATAATAGGTGGCACAATTTATTCAGAAGAGGAAGAAGTTGAATCTCTTTTGAGTGAAGAACGCATATCATTTAAAGAAACAAAAATGGGGCGCCTAAATGATGGATTCACATTCTTTAAAGACATGAATTATGCTATAAGATTAATTGTTCACAATAAAACGATTCAAGGAATTGAATTATTCATACGTGAAGATGAAGAAATAAAACCCTTGGAAATAGAAACTCCTATAATTTACGAAGAAAGATTTTCTAAAGAAGGAAATATTGATGATTTAATCAAAGCATTTCAAATCCCAGATACTTTGCCTGAAGAAATGCTTGAAAATGATGAAAATATTGATGAAAACACGATCTAAAATAAAATAACATGATACTTTTAATAAACCCAAAAACAACTAAACCTACCGAAAGTCCTATCAAATATTTTAGAGAACCTAATTTAGGCTTATTATATCTTGCCTCAATTTTAGATGACAACAATTTTCAAATTGAAATTTTAGATTTAGAACAATATTTTCACTTAAATACACACGAGCTAAAAAAGTTGATTCAAGATAAAACTGGGGATTTTGAAATCTTTGGAATAACAGCTCTAACTAATAATTTCTATAAAACACTAGAAATATCTAGATTGATAAAAAAAGAAAAACCAAACAGTTATATCATATTTGGGGGACCACACGTCTCATTTTTATTTAAAGATATTTTACGGTCTGAAAATTCTATTGATTTTATATGCGTGGGTGAAAGTGAACGGTCATTCTTAAAATTGGTTTCGTTACTGGAATATAAAATTGAAAATAAAATAAATACGAGTAGAATCATTGAAAAATTACATTCAATTAAAGGGATAGCATGGAAAATCAGAGATAATGAAATAATATTTACTGAAAATGATGAGCCTATAAATTTAAATGAAATCCTCTTACCAGCAAGATATAAATTATCTCAAGAAAATTATTTGTACAAAGTGGCGAATATCATCGTTAATAGAGGATGCTATAATAAATGTTCTTTTTGTTCAAGGCAAAAATTATTCATTAAGCCAAGATTGAGAAGTATTCAATCAATTAAAAATGAAATTGATGATATCATTCAGCTTCAACATTATGAATACATTAATTTCTATGATAATATTAACATGGACAGGGATTTTTTCAATTCATTTTGCAAGATGTTAATAAAATATAAAAACAATTTACCTTGGGGATGTGAACTTAGGGCAGATCTGATTTCAGAAGATGATGCAAGATTACTTAAAGAAGCTGGTTGTAAACTCGTGGCTACGGGCATAGAATCTGCAAATGTTAATATCTTGCGCAAGAATTTCAAATATCAAGATCCCAATCTTGTTGCTGAAGGGATTAAAAATCTCAAAAGAAATGGGCTTGCCATCCAAGCTTATTTTGTTTTAGGATTGCCTGGTGAGACCGAGCAAACATTCTATGAGACTTTAAGATATATCGAGAAACTTCCATTGACAAAACAAGATAAAATTAATTATTTCGCCGCAACACCATATCCAGGTTCTAGGTTATGGGAAGAAAAAGAAAAATTTGAAATTAATATTATTGAAAAAGATTTCTCGAAATACGATTGTGAACACGTGATTTTTGAAACAAAACATTTATCATTTGAAAGATTAAAAGAACTTTTTCGAGTTGCAAAAAATATCGAAAAAGATTTTAAATACGATTAAATGAACTAAACCTTCTCAAAAAAATCAATAATTTTTCAATAAGATTATTAATACAATAATAACTCTAATTTAATGGGAAAGAATTTTATATTTATTTATAAAAATTTTAAAAATAAATTGTAGAATAATAGTTGCCGTGTTTGATATGGCAAAACCAGAATTTTATGTTGGGGAAGCTCTAATTGGGGCTGCCCCAGATCTTGCACATGTAGACCTGATCATGGGTTCAAAAGAAGGTCCTGTAGGAATATCTTTTGCCAATGCCATCAGTACGCCTAGCATGGGTCATGGAGGATTATTAGCTTGCATAAGACCAAATTTAGTTCCAAAACCTTATACTCTAATCATTCCAAAAGTCACTGTTTCTAAGATGGAAGATGCCAACAAAATATTCGGTCCAGCACAAGCAGCTGTTGCCAAGGCTGTTGCTGATGCTGTAGAAGAAAGAATTATTCCAATTGATAAAATTGATGATTGGCTCATAATTGTCAGCGTGTTCATACATCCAGAGGCTAATGATTATAGAAAGATATATCAGTATAATTATGGAGCAACTAAATTAGCCTTACAAAGGGCATTGAAGAGATACCCACCAATCGAGAAAATCTTTTATGATAAGGACCGTGCCAAGCATCCTGTTGCTGGGATGAGAGTCCCCAGATTGTGGAGACCACCATACATTCAAATTGCTCTCGATCATCCTCAAATTGAACATCATCTTAAAGTAGTCAAGCAATTACCCAAAAGTGATAGGATCATCTTAGAAGTTGGGACTCCATTTCTCAAAAAGTATGGCGTAGAAGCAATTAGAAGAATAAGAGAACTAGCTCCTGAAAAATTCATTGTAGCGGATCTAAAAACTCTTGATGTAGGAAAGTTAGAAGTGGATTTTGCATTTGAAGCTACGGCTGATGCAGTGGTTGCCAGTGGCTTGGCTTCTCCTGCCTCATTAGATAAATTTCTTTTAGAAGCAAATAGATTAGGAATTTATGGTTTTGTAGATACGATGGAAGTCCCTGATCCAGTTGAAAAATTAAAGAAATTGAAGCGTATTCCAGATGTAGTCATATTGCATAGAGCAATTGATGTTGAAAATGTTGAAGAAGGAACGGATGATGCTCAAAGACAGAGATGGCATTATGTTCCAAAAATAAAAGAATTATATGCTGATCAAAAGCTAGCTTCTGGAAGAGAAAGAGTATTAGTTGCTGTAGCTGGAGGTATTGAACCTGAAACTGCAAAATATGCTCTTGATATGGGGGCAGACATATTAATTGTAGGCAGGTATATAACCTCTTCTAAAGATGTGAAAAATGCTACAAGGCGATTCCTTAACATCTTGCCAGGATATTCTGACATTGATCTAAAAAGGATCCATTCTGAAGATGATGATAACGGCGTTAAAAAACCACATTGGGATTGATAATACAAGATCTATAATTTTTTTTATTAAAACATTTAATTTTTTTAAATCAATGAAATTAATTCTTCTTTTCAAGGAAGTTTAATCTTATTAAAATCTTGAATTAAGTAAGCATGTTGGTCTTCTTAAAACAGATGGATTTAAAAAATAAATTAAAAATAAAAAGCAATTTATTTTATTGGTCGTGAATTAGCCTGAAATATGGGGCCTATAAATTGAGAATAAAGACGAGAATATTGCTCTTGATTTGAGATCACGCTTATCATCTCTGCTTCATTGTCTGTAAATGGCCCTAATATGACTTCTTCAGCATCTCTAGTTATGGCGAAGAATTCAACATCAGTAGAGAGTTGCCTGAATTGGATGTTTCCTAATGCCATCATTTTCTTAATTATTTCACCATACTGTCCCATTTCCCATTTACTCGTGAGCATGAATCTAGCCGATCTCTTCTGAAAAGCATACTCACTTACGTATTGTAAAACTTCGGGAATAACTACTGGTGTGACTATAATAATTGATGATTTAACCCTATAAATAGCATCTTTAATAGCTGCAATAAGGGCATCTCTTCCAACAATTTGCCAAGTTGTAATGTGAGGCATTTCTGGTATTGAGCTCGCTGCGTTAGCAATATCTTTTAGCCTTGACCCATCTTTTTCTGCAAGTTCAGTTGCATCATCAATAGAGCTCATGAATTGAAGAGTGAATTCTGCTATTGCATCCTTTATGTCTTGGATGGTTTGTCTAGTCGTGTTTGAAAGACTATTTTGAAGAGTTTTTGCATTTTCTTCATACTTTAATTTATGGTCCGTCAAGAGTTCTCCTAAGGTCCTATCAAGTTCAGCAGATTCATCGGCCCATTTATTTATCTCAATTGTTGTCTTATCGGTTACATTTCTCTTGCTATCAATGAATTTATCATCAACATCTTTTAACCATTCATCTCTGAACCTCTTGACTTCGGATTGAAAGTCATTATAGTGCTTTAGGGCATCCTCCTTGTACTTATTAATTGTATCTTCATATTGACGGTGATGTCGTTTTAAAGTACTTTCTAAAGAATCTTTTAGTTTTATTGTCGTTTCGGAACAATCTTTCACGCTACTTTGTAAAGTGTTGTCTATCTCGCTCGAAATATCCATGGCTAGCGTTTCTAACTGCACGTTTATGGTTTCTTGAGCCTTATGGTCTAAATCAGTAGTCTCTGTAGATAAATTCTCATTTTCACGCGTCATTATATCAGCTATTTCTGATTTGATTTGATTGGTTGTTTCTCTAGTTTTTTGTATGTATTCTTCAGTAATATTAGTAAAATCATCCTTCATTGGTTTTGTATATTTTAAAATATTTTGTATTGTAGTTTCATGCCTAGCTTTATACTTTTTCTTTTTTCCAATCCAAAAGAAACCCTTTTTTGCCATGTCTGCTGAAAAATCTGTAAATCTATTAGCATGCTCCAACAAATTATCAATTAAAGTTAGCGTCGTGGTCTTGAATTCATTAACTTGGTCCAAGAATATTCGATATCTTTCATCTACGGTAGCTTTTAGATTTGTTTGCAATGTTTCAGTAGAATTTTTCACGTGTGTTAAATGTTCTTTTAGCAAGGCAGAAATTCTTCCTTTTAAATCAGACACGATTTTGTCCATTCTTTCTAAATATTTTTCTAAGATCTGCTCCATTCTTGGTTTTAATTCACTTGCGATCATCTCATGTCTTTCCACATGATCATCTAAATCTTTCTTTAATTCTTTTTCTAGAAGTTGGATTCTGTTTGAGAAATCCTCAAGTAATTCCTTGATTATGCTTGTTAGTTCATCTTTCTTGTTCTCAATGCGCATGTTGTTATCGTTTGTATATGTATCACAAGTAGCTTTAAAATTATCATTTAAACTGTCAAAAAGAGAATGTATATTTTCTTCTAAAGATTTAGAAGTATCTGTAAAACGATTTCTCGCTTGAGTGATCCTTTCAGTTTTATAATTGTTTTTACTATCAGTATCTTCGAAAAAACTTTTTAATTGATTTTCTACTGCAGTAGAGACTTCATTAATACTTTTTTCTTGAATGGATTCTAATTTTTCAAATCTCTGTGCTTGATCGGCAAATACATTATCCTTAATTTTAGCAATCTCATCTCTAAACTTCTCAAATTCATGTGTGTAAAGTTCAAAAAATGGTTCTAGAGGGACATATCTATTTACGATTCCAGGGATCTCTTTCAAGAAATTATGTTCTACCAACCAATCTGTAATTTCTTTAACTTTTTCATAAGTTAAGTTCTCATGTTCCTCACTTAAACGGATGTAAACCTCTGACATAGTGGCTCTTGGAACGCCTAAATATCCCAAATAGACCAATATGTGTTCTTCTGAAAATCCATATCTAGTAAATATTTCTTTAGTAAATTCTTTTAGACTCATGAGTTTTTTTCATCTTTCAGATTAAGTTAATTGTAAAATTAATTTGAATTCAAACAAAATATAAATCAATCTTTTTCAATATTTTTCTTATATTAATACTTATAATTAAATTTATACAGTCGCATATATATTTTTAATTGGAAAAAAATTAGTCGAATTTTTGAAAATTTTTAGTAAAGAAAGTATTATCATGAATTTGTGTATTTAATAGATTATAAAATCATTTTCATGAAAGAAATTTAAAATTGGAACTATTCATTTTATGGTATTTTACTTTTAGAATTAATTTTTAAAATGGAGTTTTAAATATTAACCATTTAACTTGGAGATTTTTTAAAATTATTACACGCAAGTGAATAATGCTTTAATTGGGAAAGTTTATCCCTCAATCCTTTTTATACATGAACTTAATTATCTTCATAAAATCAACAATTTAGTGAAAAAGAAATGAAAAATTCTAATAAAATATTCTTTGGTATTTTGACTTTAATGTTAATGTTAACTGTCGTTAACGTGGCAAGTGTTTCTGCTGTAAGTTCTGAGTCATACAATATTGATAACGAAAATACATATAAAGGACATTTGAAAGCCAATACTCAATATACATTCAGATTTCGACATAGAACTCAAATCAGAATTAATTCTTCAGCAAATCTAACAGTAAATATTTACTGTGATGCGTTAAAGATTGGAGAAAAGGATTTTGCTTTAGAAATCAATTGTACTAAACCATTAGAGTTAAACATGACATGCAAGGAAGAAGAAGCCGAACTTGGACTTTTGAAAGGTCATACTTACCAATATAGAAATAGAAATCGTTATCGATATGAAGAAGGATTCTGTATTTCATTAAAAGTCAATTGTACAGAAAATTTACATGCAAAATTAATGATACAAGCAACGGAACAAAATAAAATGGGGAAATGGGCATATTATAACGAAACAACAAGTGAATGGGTTACAGTAAACACAATTCTTAAGGATGGATACTTGGTTGCCGAAACAGATCATTTTTCAGTTTGGACAATTTTAATTCCAGATAATTCACTTTTAATCATTACTGGGACAATTATTGGTGTTGTACTAACTGCTGGAGTAATTATTGGTGTAATATTTTACATCAGAAGAAGAAGATAATTAAAAATATAATTTTTTATTTTTTTGTTAATTTAATAATTCAATCTAAAGGGGTTTTTCTTGATTAATGTAAATAGAATGAAATTCAAGATTTTTTTAAAATACGTTTTCTTTTTTTTACTAATTTTTAATATTTCACTATTAATGCTAGAACCTGTTAACGCAAGACAAGAAAATATCCCAGGATTTTCGATTACCGATACAGTTAATCCTAATGAAACTGTAGTTTATCGATTTTCGAATAATATTATATTGAAAATTTCTACTAACGTGAAAATAGAATTGAAGGTAAAATATGATAAATCAATATCATCAAGAGAAATATCGCTTATTATAAATAATGATAATCCCATATCCTTAAATTTAACTTCTAAACCGAACATGGAGAGCTTTGGGCATGCTAATCCTCCAAAATTGCCAAAACAACAAAATTTTCAATATCAAAATAAATATAATTGCATATTTCAACTAATCTCAAATGTTACAATTAAAAATATAACTTTAAGGAGTTTTAAAAATGAGCAATTTGGTTTTAATAAAAATCAGAAATATACTTTAATGTTCTATCAAAATGGAGAAACTGAATGGAGAATCCAGCAAACTCGAGAAATAACAAATGAAACTTCAAACGAAATTTTTTTAGAAACACAATTACTAGATTTAGAAGGTGAGATAGAATATTATTTTACATATTATGAAATAAGTGTTACAACAGGAATTTGGGACTGGTTTTGGCTTATCTTTACAATTATAATTGTTTCTATTGGAATCATCCTTGTTATTTCAAAAAAAGATTATATCCAACAAATATTGAGGAGGACCATTCCTGTTGAAAAAGGTTATCATAGATTAACGCTAAATGAAGTTTTAGAAAACGAGAATCGAAATAAAATTCTTGAAATCATACTAAATGAACCAGGCATTCATTTTAATGAACTTTTAAGGAAAACAAATTTATCTGCAGGAAATTTAGTTTGGCACTTAGATATCTTAGAAACATATAAAATAATAGAAAAAAAAAGGATTGGGAGGTATATTGTATATTTTCCTTATTATCAAAAAAATCCTCTCTCGAATTTGGACCTAAAACTCAATAAAAGTAAATTAACATTAGAGATATTAAATCTCATCATAGAGCATCCTGGTACATGGAATAATGCTCTAACTAAACGCTTGAAAGTTGATCATAAAACTGTTCAATATCATGTGAAAAAATTAATTGATCTAAACCTCTTAAAGATCGTGAAAGAAGGAAGAAAAAAGAAATTTTATCCAAATTTAGAATCAGAATACTTTAAAAATAAGAAAAACTCTTAAATTTTTGATGAAATAAAAATTATAATTAATACTTTTACCTAAAAGTATATTGATTAAAAATGATTGACCCTAAAACATTTTTAAATTTTTTAAAAAGTAGAAGAAGTATAAGAAATTTTGAAGAAAAAGAAATTGAAGATGAACACTTGAAAATGATACTTGAAGCGGGAAGATGGGCGCCTAGTGCATCTAATAGGCAGCCTTGGCAATTCATCGTGATAAAAAATGGGGATATTTTAGAAAAAATTTCAAAAGAAGCCGTTTATGGTGGTTTTTTAAGAAAGGCACCATTAGCAATAGCTATTGTTGGGAAAATATCAGAAAATCCCAATTGGTACATTCAAGATACATCATTAGTTTCAATGAACATGATGTTAATGGCTTGGTCCTTAGGGATTGGATCATGTTGGATTGGTACCATGAATAGAGAAAAAGTTAAACAAATATTAGGTTTAACAGAAGATGATTTCCTTCTTACAGTCCTTCCATTCGGGTATATCAAAGGAAGAATACCACATCCTCCTCCAAGAAAAAATTTAGCAGAAATCACGAGGGAATTAATCTAATTGAAATCAAGAACATGGTAATAACATTAAAATTTAAACGTCTTGAAATTGATTAAATAATAAAAGATTGAATAAAAAAGTAAAAACAATAAAAAAATTATTAAAGAACGATTTTATTAACTATCTTTTTATTTTTCAACAAACTTGGTTAACCTTTTTTTGAGTTCATCAGAACGACTAGTATTTAGCATGGCAATAGATTCCCTACATAATACCGCTTCAATATTCAAGTCATAATTCTCATTAATCATTTTTTTAGTATATTTCAATCCCAAATGATCTTTTTGGACAATCATGTTTGCGGTTTTCTTTAAAATTCTCCTTAAACTTTCTGGTTTACAAATTTGGTTTACTAAGCCAATTTTTAATGCTTCTTCTGCCCCAATTTCCTGCCCCAATAACATTAATTCTTTTGCTCTACCTTCCCCTATAATTCGAGGCAATAATTTTGTAGAAGCATTGGAGAAAAATAATCCTACACCTAATTCTGGTAGCATTATTCTTGTATCAGTTGCAGCGATCCTCAAGTCACAAGCAAGGGTGTGTTCAAAGCCACCACCAATAACCCATCCATGATATCCCACGATAATTATTCCTGGATGTTTTAACATTTTTCGAGTTAATGTCTGCCAAGACTCTAAATATTCTATTGCTTCTTCATACCTTGTTTTATCTGTTAATAATTCGTATCCATATTTCAAGTCCGCCCCAACAGTAAAATGCTTGCCTTTTGCGGAATAAATGACACAGACATCATCATTTTCAGCACTTCTTTCGTAGTATTCAATCAATTTATTAAGAACATCCAAGTCAAAGGTATTTCTTTGATTAGGTTTATTTAATGTTATCTTTCCGATATCGCCTTCTTTTTCATATAAAACTAAATCACCCAAATTCTATCACTCAACTTTTTTCCTTTAAATTAATTTTTCAAAAATTTTCCATTAATATGGATCAATTTACGTTTGTTAAAATTCTCTGCTTTCAATGATTCTTCTAAGATTTAAATGTTAAATCCTTTAAAAATAATATAAGACTTTAAGATTGCAATTCAAATATTTAAACCAATTTATTTACCTTATTAATGACGATTTAATGATTGTTCAATGGAAAATGATTAATCTTCTTAATTTTTGAACAATGATTATTAATTATTAAACTTTAAGATTTTTTCATTTAATGTTAATAAAAATTTTAAGATAAGATTGCTCATATGGCAGACTCCAATATTTTGCAAGTCCTTTAAATTTGATATAACCTTTATTAATGATTAACGATTATTGAACAATTAAAAATTATGGGGATATATAATTTTTAATATCAACTACTCTTTTACCAATTAAAAAATAAAAAATAAAAGGATTGAAAACAAAAATGTCAGATGAAGAAAAATTAAGACGAGGAATTAATCTGCCAATGGCAATTTTTATTATCGTTGGAATGGTCATTGGCGCATCGATTTGGATTTCCCCCGCATCTTATCTTAGCCGAACTGGACCAGCAATTTTTCTTTCATATATTATTGCAGTAATTCCTGCCATTTTTGTGGCATATCTATGTGCTTATTTAGGAGCTGCTTTTCCTGTTGCTGGTGGTACCTACGTGATAACAAGTCGCTTGACTGGCACTTTTGGAGGTTTCATGGTGGTGTGGATGATCGTGCTTGCAGTAGGCTCCTCATTAGCTTTTTTAGCTGCTACTTTTGGAGTCTTCATAGGTCAAGCTTTTGGCGTCCCTGCAGATATGGAATTGTTCTTCGCAATTTCTGTGGGGATAATTGTTTTAACTATATTTTACTTCCTCAATTGGATTAAAATCGAAATTTCAGGATTAATTGAATTAATCATTACAATTTTCGGCGATATCTTGGTAATGATCATCTTCATTATTGCTGCAATTCCATTTTTCAACCCTAGTAACTTTGATCCGCTATTTCCTCTAGGTTTTGGACCTGTATTGTTTGCTGCTTTGACTTTTTATTTCGCTTATGTAGGGTTTACGCTCATTTTAGATGTAGCAGGAGAAGTGCGCAATCCAAAGAAAAACATACCAAGGGCTCTTTTAATCAGCATCATCTTTCTCACCATAATATATGCACTACAAGCAGTAATGGTTGCTGGAGTTCAACCATGGGATGCTCCTATTGGAACTGTAATTGAAATAATTTTAAATGGAGGATTATTACCAGCTCCAGCAGTCATGTTTGTGGCGATCCTCGTAGCGGTTGCTATTGCATCAACCATCCATCCCTCATACATGGCTTATTCAAGAGATATATTGGTAAGTTCTCGAGAAGGGCTTTTTTGGAAAAGGTTAACTGGGATTCATAAAAAACATAAAACTCCTGTTCCTGCATTGACTCTTCTCTATGCAGTCGGAATAATTTTTCTATTAACATTTATTCCTATATTGAGTCCAACTTTTGGAGTTGAAACAGCATCTGTTCTTTTAAGTGCAGTAGTTGCGGTAGTAGTTTTAATTCTACAAATTCCTTTGAGCATAGCAGCAATATTTTTACCAAAGAAATTTCCTGAATGGCATGAAAAAGCTGGGTTTAAACCATCATTAAGAACCCTAAAAGTTATGGGGATCATAGGAGCAATCTCTTCAATTATCTTCTTGTTACTCCTATTTTCTGATATTGAAGCTGGAATCATAATATCTCTAATTGTATTTCCATTTGCAGGAATTGGAGCGATCATTTATCTATTTAAAAGAAAAGTTCTTATCAAAGCAGGCATTGATCTTAAAGAAAAAATGAAGAAGCTTCCAGAGGAATTAAGTCTTGAGCAAGGAGTGCCAAGCAAGGTCGAGCGATTAGC
>CAZIEC010000004.1:16001-23577 GCA_964538145.1 uncultured archaeon | reverse complement strand
TTCCAGAGGAATTAAGTCTTGAGCAAGGAGTGCCAAGCAAGGTCGAGCGATTAGCCCACGATTTAGAAGAAAAAGATGAATAGAGAAAACTAATAAAAATTTAAATTATATTTTTTTCTAATTTTTTTTATTAAATAATTTTATTTAATAAAATTATTTTAAGATAAGAATTATTAAAAATAAATGAAAAAGTTTTTGTAAACTTGAATAAATTTAACCTTTTAACCGTTTGAGGTTTTTAAATTCAATGCTTTTCAAGCGTCTTCTAATATAATTACATTACTAAGAATTTCTTTAGCTTTTTCTTGCTTTTCTTTATTAAGCTTGCATTCAGTAACTTTCCAAAACCTATATTCGTGATTCAGATAAGCCTCACATTTTTCACGTATTTCTTTCGGACAATCCACAATTTGCCAACATTGAAATTTAACTTTTTCATAGAACTGATGAAACTTTTTAGGTAATTTCTTGTAATTAAAATTAGTTTCCCTTAAATAACCATCAAGATCGTTTGAATTATACGTATTCCAAAAAAGCACTATTTTTGACTTGTTTTCATCCTTTTCTAAATAATCAAGCATTGCAGCCATTGTTTTTCCTGTATAAGTTGTCTCTAATTTAAAACCTCTTTTCTTTCCTTCTAATTCCCAAACTTTATCAACAGCGTTCTGACTTCTAATTGTTTTCACGCCATATTCAGAACCAAGATAACCCGAAATTACCTCAAAATCATCTTCTTCAACTTTAATTTTTGGAAAAGACTTATCTTTTTTTTGAATGTATTCAAGAGCTTTATTTGCATTTAACGCCACGGTGGACTTGTTAACCACCCAATCCATGCTGACTTGAACGCAGTGAATTTTTGTTTTCAATCCTGCCAGTTTACAACCAGCAATTAAACCTCCTGCAGTTCCACCAGACCCTCCTGCCACAAAAATGGCGTCTGGTTCTGGCAACTCTCCATTTTTAATTTGTTTACTCAGTTCTAAAGCAGCATTAATGAATCCAATCGTACCATTTGGAGAGCCTTTACCGAATAGTAAGCTACCCCCTGGTAACATTAAATAATGCTTTGGGTGAAAAAATTGAAATAAAAATGATTTTAGTGCTAAACCCACGAACCCCTTGCTTAAATGAAGTTTAGCACCAAAATAATCATATAAAAGTAAGGATCGTTGGACATGCCAAGTTAATGGTTGCGGAAATAAAAATAAATTGCATTTCATGTTTAATTGCTTGGCCACAATCGCACAAGCAAGTCCATGATTCGTCCCGATTCCACCAATCGTTGCCATTCCTTTTTTCTTCTTTTTAACAGCTTTACCAAAAATGAATTCAAATTTTCGTAATTTATTTCCTCCATAAATATCGTGGTCTTTATCATCTCTTTTAATGTAAATTTGCCCATCATTTAGCCCTAAATCTTTTTCCAATTCCGTCAAACGTTCGACTGGAGTTGGAACCTTATTTAGAAGAGGTATCCATGGAACTTTTCCTTCTAAATTAGGGTATAATTCAAATAAGATAGGTTTTTCAGTTTTCATGAAAGAAAAAAATAATTCATGTTAAAAAAATGTTATTTCCTTATATGCCTTTATAAAAATGCTTTGCGCAAAAAGAAAAAAATTTCGTATTAATTATTGATTACTATTAAGAATCATAATCATTTTTAAGAAAGCAATATTATATTTTAAAAAAAACTATAATTGAAGTGATTTAAGTTGGAAGTTGACTTTAGTATTAAAGATCCGTCATTGATTGATGAAATTGGCCCCGAAAAGATAATAATAATAAGGAATCCGAATGTAGGATTAAACGCAGTATTAGTAATTGATAACTCGGTATATGGAATTCCGGCTGGTGGTTTAAGACTTGCTCCAGATATCACTTTGGATGAAATGATACGATTAGCGAGGGCCATGTCAATGAAATTTTGTACTTATCGTTTAAGAGTAGGCGGCGCAAAATCCGGAATTTGGGGAGATCCAACAGATTTAGAAAAAAAAGGCATTCTTTTAACTAGTTTTGCTGATGCAATAGGGAATTTTATAAAAAATGACGTATATTATCCTGGACCTGACATGGGTACTGATGATGATGATTTACTAAAGATGTTCAAGGTGATCGGTTCTCCAAATTTAGCACCAAAAAAAATTGGTTTAACTAAATTTGACGTGCCAGTAGAAGAATTATTTACTGGATATGGTGTTGTATATTGTTTAGAAGTAATTTATAATAATTTAGAGAAGTTAACAGGAAGACAAATTGATAAATCAAAAAAACCAACAGTACTTCTTGAAGGTTTTGGAAAAGTTGGAACTGCTTTAGCAATGAGCCTTGATGAGTTAGGTTTTCAATTGAATGGATTATCTACAATAAAAGGAGCCATTTTTGATGAGAATGGGCTAGAAATTAAAAAACTGTTAGATTTAAAAGCTCAATATGGGGATGATTTAGTAAATCATTACGAGAGTAAAGATTTAATTAAAGTACCAAAAGAAAAATTATTCGAGTTGTCCTCTGAACATGATATTGATTTTATAATTCCTGGTGCTCGTCCGGATGTTATTAATAAAAATAATGTTGACAAGATAAAAACCATTGCAATAGTCCCAGCAGCAAATATTCCATATGAGAAAGGAATTACGGACGTGTTAAAAGAAAAAGGAATTATTGCTTTTCCAGATTTCGTTGCAAATGCAGGAGAAGTATTGGCAATTTTAGTGAATAAAGTAGCAAAAAGTGCTGATGAAATTTTTGCATATATTAAGGATAAAATATCAACAAAAACAATTGAAGTGATTCAAGGAGCCTTAGAAAATAACATGTCTGCTTATGATTTTGCCGTGGAAGATGCTCTTAATGAGCTCAAGAAAAAGATAAAGAGAAAAAAAAATTATCTTGAAAAAGCTAATAAAAGATATTAAATTTTAATCATTTTTTTCTAATTTCATTTCTTATTCTTTAGTCTGATTTTGGAAGAAGTTCACGCTTCAACCTAACACGATCTACCTTTCCAATTCTTGTTATTGGGAGGTCATTTGGATCCAAGGGATATATTATTATTTTTTGTGGAACTTTAAATTTTGCTAAATTTTGTCTACACATTTCCATTATTTCTTCTTCATCTGATTTGTCAAAAGTAGTTCCTAGTTCTGGACCAATTACAAGCCATACAACTTCTCCATGGATCTCATCTGGTGCTCCTAATGCTGCTGCTATTGCAACTTTAGGATGTTTTAAAACGAGTTCTTCTATTTCTGATGGCAGAACAGTATATGCTCCTACTCTGATTATTTCTTTCAATCTTCCAGAGATATAAAGTCCTCCATCCTCATCTAGATAACCTAAATCTCCTGTCTTGCAGTATCCATCTTCCGTAAAACCAATTTTATTCTCATCAGGCATTTTGAAGTACGATTTGCTGGTTAAAGGGCCCTTCACGATAACCTCTCCCGTCTTTCCAGGAGGAAGGTCTTGTCCATTTTCATCAACGATCTTAATAATCATTCCGGGCAATGGTTTTCCTACGTATCCGTTAGCAATTTTTTTAAAATCATCTCCTAAATCGGTGAATGTCACTTCTGCTCCTGCTTCAGTGCTACCATATCCAATTATGATGTTTTCGCACATTCGTTGTTTTATACCTTCAAGTAATTCTAAAGGTGTTTTTTCTCCAGATAATATTACTAAATTCAAGTAATCCTTTGGTTTATAATTATCTAAGTCTGGTAGCGATAAGAAAATCTTAAACATTGTCGGAACGCCCCCCATGAATTGAATGTTATATTCTTGCATGGCTTTTAACGAATCCCAAGGAGACCAAGAGGCTTGAACTATCATTTCATTTCCTCCAACAATTCCAGAACCTAATAATTCAACGGTACCACCAACATGACTCACTGGTAAATTTATTAAGACTGGAATCCTTTCTTGTTCTTTTCTGGTAATTTTTTTCAATAAATCCGATATTAAATTACTTTCTATCAAGCACATTTCTATAATATTTGAATGAGTCAGCTCCACCGCTTTTGGACGCCCTGTTGTGCCTCCAGTCCATACCACAAGAATACAATCATCTGGATCTTGTTGTTTCTTGGCATTTTTTAATTCATCATCCAAATCATAAACATTATTCATTAATTCCTCAAATGGAATTCCTAATTCATGCTTTCCAACCATTACATATTGTATATCTCCAAAATCATCTTTTAATTCCATTAAATTATCTGCTATTTTATTTTTCTGCCATTTATTGATTGTTATTATAATTTTAGGATCAGAATGTGGAATTAAAAGTTTAAAGTCTGCTTTTTTATACTCTTTATCAAATGGAATGGTTATAGCACCAATTTTGCTGGCTGCAATATAACTCATTATGAATTCTGGAATTGTTGGTAAAATTGTAACGATTGTATCTCCTTTTTTGACCCCCATATTGATGAAAGCTTTAGCTAATTGATTCGTCTTATCTTCTAGTTCTTTAGCCGTTATTAAAGTTTTCTTACCAAACCTTATCGATGGAAATTCTGGATCTTTTTTTGCCCAATGTTCCACATACTTCCAAAATAGGTCTAATTTAGGAACATTCAATTTTTTCATCACTTTTAAATTATCATTTTAAATTTTTTTCACTAATTAAATATCTATCTTTTAATTTCATGATTTTTTATTAGTTTTAATATATTTTTCTCTGATGTTTTTAGAACTCATGAAAATATTAAATAAAACTTTTTCAATGATTGTTAATTATTGAATAATGATATTAAATATTAATTATTTTTGTTGTTATTTCAAGATATAACCCCCATTTGCTTGTTCAAGAAAACCCATTGAAGTAAGTTTTTTAACATGTTTTTTTATCATCACTAATTCAGCTATCAACTCATACTCCATGTATTTATACTTCTTGTATATCAAATTCTTTCCTTTTAATGATTCAATCTTTAAAGGCTTGTTCTCATTAAATTGTTGCAAAATGTGCTCCTCTCTTTTTTGAATAATTTTACCATAATTCTTCAATTCTTCTTTTATTTTGTTTTTACCTTCTATGAGTCCTTTATGACTAGAAATAACCAGCTCAAAATCAATATTAATCAACTTTTTAATTGATTTTTCAAATTGCTCGATGCTTGCATCAATTGTCCCATAAAAAGGAAAATTTGACAAGTCTATATCTGCTAAAAAGCCAATCTTATAATCTTCTAAATAAAATGAACAATGTCCTGCCGTGTGTCCTGGAGTGTGAATCACTTTCAGTCTTAAATTATCATTTATGATAATTATATCGTTGTCATTAATCGTTTTATCAATTCTTACGTTTTGCATTCCCATATATTTTATCAAATTTCGAAAATCATCCTCTATAGAAGTTCCAGATAGGTAATAATATGGTATCATCTCACGTACATTCTCAATAGGAGTTTTATCCTCGTGATGACATGAAAATCTTGCTTTTTTTAACATGAAATTTCCCGATATATGATCTTCATGCCAATGGCTCAAAATTACATGGTTAATTTCGTGCAATTTAATCACTTTCCTTAATAACCTTGTAGAAATGCCAGTATCAATCAAGTAATCTCCTATTAATAATGAATGGGAATATGGATATTTCCCGTCTTTTGCACCCCTAATAAAGAGAATTTTATCTTTTTCTTCTATAAGTGGATGTATGAAATCCATCATTATTAGGAAAATTATTTTTAATTTATATAATTTATAAAAACGCAATATGTAAAATAAAGGGAGCACTTGACCGTTTTTCCCATCTTTTTAACTCTTCAATTTTTAAAGCATGAATAATAAAAAATTAAAAAAGAATTATATAAAATTTTAATTATTCAATTATTTTTTTAATGCATAATAACATCGTTTGGGAGAATACACTTTCCCTTCTTCACGCAGTTCCTTAATTATTTTTGATATTTCTTTTGACTCAACATCTAATTCCTTGGCAATTTCTCCTGGTCTTAGAGGTTTATTCTTATTTTCAAATATTTTTAAAACTTTAGCTTTATCAACCATGATTATCACATTATAAAATTTTAATGTAAAAAATATAAAGATATTCATTATTGTTGATAAAATTTAATATAGAATAATTATTAATTATCAAAATTTTTTGCCTAAATGGTGAAAATCTTAATTTTTTAATTACAAATGTTAATAAACTTCTAATTAGTAATTATTATGAGGATTTAAATTCAGATTTAATTTTGTTAGAAAAATTAGATAATATAATCATTTAAATTTAAATTTTAATTCAATAATCCACATTCATAAAAAATTATTTTGATTTAAATTATAGTTCAAGCTAAATATTTTATGAAATTTAACAAAAAGCAGCTTTAGAGCCACAAAAGCCAAGACCCATTTATTATATTAGTTAAATTCAAATGAATTCAACCTTAAAAATAAAGGGAATAATAAAAAAATTGGTCAGTAATCTTTGAATTCTAAAAATTAATAAATCTTTTTATCCATTTCAAATTAATTCCTTTGAAGGCATTAAAATTTCAAAGTGATTTTTTAATGGGAAAACCTCTCTCCAGCAAAAAACCTGCCAGAACTCAAAAAGAGAAAGAAAAACAATTTAAGCGAATTATTGATGAGGGACGAAAGTTATTCGTTTCAAAAGGAACATACGGTTTTTCAACTCACGCTCTTGCCAAGAGACTAGGAATGGTACAAGGTAATCTATATAATTATGTTAAAAGTAAAAGAGAACTTTATATTGCTATT
Organism: uncultured archaeon; assembly: GCA_964538145.1. Lineage (GTDB taxonomy): Archaea > Asgardarchaeota > Lokiarchaeia > Sigyniarchaeales > SOKP01 > SOKP01. The sequence continues at coordinate 16,833 of CAZIEC010000004.1, read as the reverse complement.
AGAACTGAAGATTTTCAGAAATTAAAAAATGATATGATTGATATAGTTGAAAATCATGAGGGTTCTTACTTAGAATTAATCAATAAACTCTTAGTGTTTTATTTAGAATTTGCCAGGAAAGAATTTAGAAGATTTCAAATGATGTTCATGGTGCCCTTGCCTCCTTCTAAGAAAGTGGGACCTCTGGAAAAAAATTATCGCCTTGTTGATCCGCTTCAAGTTTTAAGGGATGTAGTAAAGAAAGCAATCGAAAAAAAGGAAGTAAAAGATTTTGATGTTGATGATTTGACATATTTCCTTTATGCAATTGCTCAAGGAGCTGTATTTGTTGAAAGGGATATTAGATATCAAAAAAAGGTTCTTGAACCAATTGAACTTAAGGATAAAAATGAAAAAATTGAATCATTTAGAAAATTCTTAACTGAGCAATTAATAAAATTCATTTCCAGATGAATTTTTAGCATGAAATTAAAAATTAATAACTTTTAGCAAGATAGACCGTGCATTTTGCTTCTTTTCCACAAATCAAGCAAGTGCCAAATTCATGCTTTTCTTCATCAACTCTTTTACCCCTTACAAAAGCTCCTATCTCTTTTTCCACAACTTCAGCACAAGGTTCACCATCCTTGTCTATTGAACAAAATCCACAGCAAACTATTTTTCCATTTTTAATAGCTTCTATTGCAGTATCCTTTTCGTATACAATTTCAATTTGAGATTCAAAATCTATCAGAGATTTTTCTCGCACTTCTTTAGTATAATTACTAGCAAGTTCATCAATCTTTTTCTCCAATTCATTCTCTTTAACTATATATTTTTGTGAATCGTGCCT
>CAZIEC010000004.1:0-15901 GCA_964538145.1 uncultured archaeon | reverse complement strand
ATCCAACCATATTTTTCTTTTCCATCCTTATCAATGAATTTTACATTAAAAGGTTTGGAAAAATTTTGTCCAAGAAAGTGAGTTGATGGTAATTGTAATACTTTCCCAGATCCCATGAGGGCATCTGCTGCAAAAGTTTTTTCAGCGCCAGAAAACTTATCCCATTGAGGCCTTTCAAAGAATATTATTGGAATGCAAAACTCATCTTGGAGCATTTTATATGTCATTTCCATGTCCTGCTTGACTTGTTCCATTGCCTCCTCTTTCGTTGCAAATACATCATGAGCTTCGATCCAATGAAATTCTCTGCCTCGAAAGAAAGGTCTTGTCATCTTGCCTTCGTATCGCCAAACTTGGCAAGATTGGTATCTTTTAAAAGGTAGATCCTTATAACTTCTAATCCATAAGGAATACATCTTATAAAGTGCTGTTTCACTGGTAGGACGTAAAGCCAAGCGTTCAGTCAACTTTCCAGAACTTCCAGCTTCAGTTACCCAAAAAACTTCTGGGGCAAATCCTTTCACGTGTTCTGCTTCTAATAAAAAATTGCTTTCTGGAATTAGAGAAGGCATTATGAGTGGCAAATGACCGTTTTTCTCAAGTATGGCTTCATATTTCTGATACATTCTCTTTATTGTAATGGTCGCCCATGAGCGATAACAAACAAATCCCTTTATATTGTATCGAATGTCCGCTAATTCTGCCTTGTTTATTAACTCAGTATACCACGCAGAAAAATCCTCATTTTTTGAAACTGTAATTCCAGCTAATGGGACATCTTTCTTCTTATTTGCCATGATTAATCAATCTAAAAAATTAAACAAGAATTAAATATTTTATGAGGATTTTAAGAATATTTTAACTAACAAATAAAATTTGGATTTAACACTTACATGTTTAATATTGCTTTATTGCCTGCATTAATTGCTTGGCAATAATCTAACATCAGTTAGAATTTGATTGTCTTTAATAAAAACCTTAAACTTTTTTGACTCTAAAAATGTTTTTATCTCAGATAAAACTTTCTTCAAGATTTTATCATCATTGGATGGATAAATATCTATATGAATTATTGATTGAAAATCTTTGAATTTGTTGCTTTCACTTTTAGAAACTCTTTCCATGCGAATACTCTTGGCTCCTGCTATTTTGGCAATTTTTTTTATTTCTTCTTCTAAAGAGCCATAACCGAAAAATTCTTGATTCCTTCTTTCAAATTTTTCTGAAATAATTCGCTCTAAATTTTCTCGACTTTTTTTATCATAAAAACTACTTAATTCTTCTTTACAGATGCGTCTATATTTGCCTTCTATTAAATTTTCTTTATGATTCAAGAAGTCAATGATACTTTCATAATATTTATCATCCATTTTTTTGAACTCGCTAACATTTCTTATAAAATTAGTAAGTTTGTCAATCAAATCAAAATAAAATTTTAAATATGATTTAATATTAAGTTTATCTTCCATATCTTTTATTTCGGGGTAATATTTTCCTAAAATTAGATTTACTTGCCTATTAAATTTGGCACATAAATTCGCTATTTTATTACTTTCGTTAACAGATTTTTTCTTAAATAATCCTGAAAGTTCATTTTCCATTACATCCAGATCCTTAAAAATCTCGAAAATTTTTTTTTTATATTTTCTCTCAATATAAGCCATCTTAAAAAAAAGATATATTTATATTTAATATTTTTATCGGTGCTGATGAATAAAAAAAATAAAGAATTTAAAATTGTCTTTTTTAAACTTTAAAATCCAAAAATCCTCATCACAGTCATTATCGTACCACAAATTAAGGATACTGTAAAATTATCGTTCACTCCTATAGAAAACAATTCGATTAGTGTAGCAGAAATGCTACCAATTAAAAATATCCATGGAGATACATTTAAAAAAGTGTATAAAATAAAACTACAGATTAAAGTACATCCTAAATAAGCCAATGATCCTTCAACCGTTTTATCAAATATCTTATGCCTACCAAAAGCCAAGCCAAAGATCTTTCCAAAAGTATCTCCAAAAATTAAATATGTGATCGATATTATTGCAATATCTGGCTCAAAAAGTAAGAAAGTGATGAATACAGCAACTAAAAAGATTGTCATTGATGAAAATTTTTTATACTCGTTCTTACGAAATAATGCCTTGATTTTTGTGGTTAATATCATGTTAACTTGAGAATGCAAGAATCTAAAAAGGTCTAAGGCTATGAAGATTGATGCCACGATTCCAATCAAATATAATGTTATTTCTTTAGAATAGATTACATAGAATACAACAAATAAAATCGCAAAAGGTCTTGTAGCAACACGCCACCAATGACGCTTGAAAGATTCATCTTCAATTATTATCATTTTTCTATCTATGATATTAAAAATACCAATGATAGTTATTTGACCAAGGATGATCCAAAAGAAGAGGTTATATGGATTGTCAGGATACGTGATGTACACATAATATCCAAGTAAGGGCAATGTAATAGGAGATAACAAATTCCCTCTTCGTGTAACATATACAAAAATGATAACTAATAACAATAAGAAAAATATGAAGTAAAAAATGCCAGGATTTAATATAATGTAATTGAATAAGTAGAATAATAATAGACCCGTGGCACAAGCGACACCTTGTCCGCCCCTGAATTTTAAGTAAAACGGAAAAATATGACCAAGAATGGCGAATAAGCCACTCAAGTGAGCTGTAAATAGGTCTGCTCCGATTAGAGATGTTAGATACACCACCAATAACCCTTTTAGAGTATCATAAAACGCAGTTGGAATGGCGTAGATTAAGCCTAAGCTTTTATAAACATTGGCAGTCCCAGCGTTTTTAGTACCGACTTCACGGATATCTATTCCTTTTAGCCTCCCAAACAAGTATCCAGGATTAATAGAACCCAATAAATATCCTATTAAAAGGCTTCCAACAAAAATTAGTATTTGTATAGGTTCCACTTTTATCATCTCTCAAGATGAATTGTTTCAAAATTTAAAAGAAAATGGAAAATTTTCCATGTAAATATATATATTATAAAATAAAAATTTAACAAGCATTACTTGCATCGAAAATATAATCAAAATGTTCAAGGAGTCGTTAAAAATCTTGATTATAATTTATTAATAATGGTAATAAAACTAAAAGGTTTCTAATTTTTATTCAAGTGAGAACAAGATTTATATTTGAACCTTTAAAAAAATTGTATTAAATCAAATGAACCATGTAAAAAAAATAATTTCTTAATTAAAGTTAAACATTCATGAACTAAGAAAGACAAAATAATGTATAAAATTAAAAATAATAAAAAGAATTTAAAATTATATAATAGCCCAGCAAGATATATAAGACTCAAGAAAGCTTGCTCTTTATTTGCTTCGAGCGTGAGCGTAATGTAACTTCAGTTACTTTTGCTACTTCGCTCACTTCAGCTTGAGTCTTGCGACAATTGCTGGCTTTTGCTGCCATATAAATTACACTAGCAGCTAAACCTTTTGGATCTTTTCCAGTGCGTAATAATCCATTTTTTGAAGCTTCAGTTAGCATGTTAATTGCCTTTTTCTGAACTTCCATTGGTAATCCTAAATCGTTTCCGAAGCGGAAAACAAGTTGTTCTGCTGTTATTGGCTTGTACTTGAGTCCAAGTTCTGGTAGAACTTCCTTGACAATCATGCCAAGGCTCCTGTGTACAGTTCTTCTTGGAGTCATTGAAGCATCACATACTTCTTCTAGCAATCTTGGAAATTCATGAACTCTAATTGCAGCGTACAATGATGCGGCAATGAAACCGTCTATAGACCTGCCCATTGTTAACTTTTTCTTGGCAACTACGCTATAAATCTTCCAAGCAGTCTCCTTTATGTATTCTGGAATGTTCATCTTGGAAGTTAACATTTTCAACTTCGGCTTCGCTTCCCAGAAGTTGCGCTCTATGCTTGATATGAGCGAATTTTGAATCTTCGAAAGCCTGGAAAATAATGTCTTGCCCTTAGCATTTATGAGCCTTCCCTTGCTATCAATCTTGGTGTTTGGTAGCATGGTTCTTGGCCCGAACTCTCTCCATCTTGGCTCGGTTCTGCGGCGTTTGTTAACCTCCTCGACGGTATATGCTCTTCGTTCATTACCAACGAGGTTTCGGCTAACTATCATTCCACAGTTCAAGCAAACATTATCTCCATCTCGAGATTCAATGCAAGGATTATCACAACACTGTTCAAATCCAGATTCGCAACTGCCAATATCATCCGGACTTGATTTTATGTATTTTAGCCTATCCTTATAATTCCTTGACATTTTCTGTCACTTTTTTTTTTAATTATGATCTATCTCCTAAAATTTGTTTCAATTGCATCATATTATTTTTCATTCCCAATAATATAATGCAAAATTTGCATATTTATTTTTTACAGTTTTATTTTATAAGTTTCATGCACTAGATGAAACATATTAATAATACTATAATCTAATGAATAATTAGGTTACACCAATATTTAAAAATATTTCTGTACAGAATTGTTACATACTATGCTACAATCTTATTTTTACCCATCTATGTCCCATTATATTCTTTTAATTATTAGGCAATCCATCTTTTTATACTTCTTTCAAATTTTGATTAAAATCATGAAAAATTTGTGATAAATGTTTTAGCAATCTTCATTTTCATTTTTTTTTTATTGTAGTAATTAAAATTTTATTTTCATCTTTGAAAAATATAGATTCAGTTTTCCATGATTTAATCATCTAATTTTGGGAGAATTAAAGGCCCATTTGGTAAAACTAAAACTCTCATGTCATTTCCATGCTTTAATGAGGCCTCATGTAAAGCTTCTTCAACAGAGTTTGCGTGTTTAAGTCCAATATTACCCAAATCTTCTGGTTTAAGGCTTGAAACTACGATTATTTCCGCTTTCATCAAGATGCGCGCTAGAATTTGTATTTCCCATTGATCTGGAACTTTAATTTCCCCATTTATAATTTTCTGGTACAATTTGCTGGGTTCTAATCCAGAAAAAAGTAATTTCTTAAAATCATCTTGTCCAACGCCTATTCCATCAATGCATTCATTTACAGATATAATGGTCCCTCCTTCTTTGACGGCAAGTTCTCCAATTGCCATGCTTTTTACCGCTTGATACAAGTTTAAATCAAGAGGATATCCGCCATTCCCACAGATAACAACGTCATAAGGTTGAGTTATTTTCTTAAAAACATTCTTTAATTGAAAATTTATCAATTCATCGTGCACTTGCTCTAAGGATCCAGCTGCAACTTTTATAATTTCATGATTTGAGTTAATGCAAACATTAACAGTAAAATCAACCCCAACAAGCTCTACTATTTCTCTAGAATTTTCAGCTAATGGGTTTTTCTTGAAAATCCCGAATCTTGCATGGGGTGAAGCAATATTTCGTGCAGAATGATTTTCTAAAATGGTATTTACCCCAGCAATTCCCGGAACAATAGATTTAGCACCCCCTGAAAACCCAAAAAAGAAATGTGGTTCTACATACCCCGTTAAAATTTTAAGATCACTCTCACAATAAAGTTTATTTATCCAAATTGGAATGTTTTCCTTCGTTTTTCCCAAGTATTTAAGAGAATTTTCATCTTTGGCGCAATGATCAACGTGTTTTATTTTATTCTTAATTTTGGGCCCTAGAATTCGATCTAATTCTTCTTCTTGGGATTTTCTATGCAATCCTGTCGCGATTAATATAGTTATTTTTTCATTGTCAATTCCATATTCATTTAATTTTGGAATTAATGATTCTAAGATCAAATAAGAAGGAACTGGTCGTGTTGCATCTGAGACGACTATACAAACGTTATTAATTTCACTTTTTGATTTAATAATTTCTCTTAAATTTTTAGAATGTATTGGGTTATCAATTGCTCTTTGAATTTCTAAACCAAGATTCTCTAATGGGTTTAAATTTTTAGCCTTGAATATATCTACTTTTAAAGATGGATCTATATCAACCATTAAACCATTTTTTCCATAATCTAATTTTACTTTAATTTTTTCACCACCCTAATGTAATAATTCTCTTGTTTTCTCGAAAATATAAATAGTTGGCACGCCTGCAGGACAAGTGACTTGGCAATTGCCACATAACATGCAAGTATGAAAGATTTTATTAATTAAACCGCTATTTTCAAGCTTTATTTCTCCAAATATAATTCCATTTAATAAACTTAATCTTCCTCTTGGCGTGAAAGCCTCATATTTATAATTTATTCTTGAGGGACATTCTGAATTACAAAAACCACATCTAATACAATTTAATTTGAGTGTTTTATTAGGCAAGTTAATTAGCGTCCTAAATGTTCTTTTAGCAATAACCACCTTATTTCCACCCTTGCCAACACCAGGATTCAAGATCATGTTAGGATCTAAGGTTTTTTTTAAGTCATTCATTATTTTGACTACTTCTTTACCATGTTCAAGTTCTATATAAGAAGATTTTATTCTTCCAATCCCATGTTCTCCTGTAACACTCCCCCTTGCGGGTAGAATTATTTTTTTATAGAGAAAATCCATTGCTTTTTCAAAATCAGCTACATCTTTAGGGTCATTTTCATTAAATAAAAAAGTTGGATGAATGTTTCCATCTAAATGGCCAAATGTAGCGACCATTATCCTATTAGATCCAATTGACTCTGGAATTTTTGATATTTTTTCCACAACTTCCCCTAAATTAGTAATTTTAACTGAACAGTCTTCAAGACAACAAGTAGGTCCTATCCTTGCTAGAGCTGGTAAAGCTGCTTTCCTAGCATGAATCAATTTTTCTCTCTCATCTAGATTTTCAGCAATAATGGAAAATAGGGGTTGTTTTTTAATTATTGTTTCGTTCATTTTTTTAAAATCTTCATTGACTTCTGAAGGATTAAATCCATCTACTTCAGCTAATAATATATTTCCTTTTGGGTAATCTAAAAATTCCCCTCCTAAGAATTCAAATGTTTTTTCAGCAGTCATTTCATCTAAAAATTCCATTAAGCAAGGAACAATTGCTTCTTTCCTTAAAGAAATCACGGCTTCCATTAATGCTGCCATATCTCTGAAAATATATAGTCCTAATTTTCTTTCCTTGGGATAAGGACGTATTTTTAGAAATATTTTTGTAATAATTCCGAGAGTTCCTTCAGATCCTACAAATAGGTCCTTTATATTGTAAGATGAGACTGATTTAAGCACTTCTGATCCAAAATTAATTATTGTACCATTAGCCATTACAACTTCAAGCTTTAACACGTAATCTCTTGTTACACCATATTTGAATGCTTGAATCCCGCCGGCATTAGTGGCAACCATGCCACCAATAGTGCAAATAGAACTAGAACCCGGATCTGGGGGGAAAAAATAACCTCTTTCGATTAGTTTTTTATTTAGATCATCACATATTACACCGGGTTCAACAATAGCCAAGTTATTTTTAATATCTATCAAAATTATCCGGTTCATTTTGCTCAAATCAAGTAAAATACCTCCACTTGAAGCTAAATGTCCGGAAGATAGACTTGTTCCACTTCCTCTAGCTACTACAGGAATTTTATTCTCATTAGCAATTCTAAGAACACTTGAAACCTGATTAGTAGTTTCTGGCATTATGACTACATCTGGAATCCAAGAACTTACAAAAATTGATCCTCCAAAGGCATAAGTCCATCGAACTTCTAAATCTAATGTTAAATTTTCAGGGCCTACTATATTACTTAATGCTTTAATAATGTCTTTTGAGATTTGTTTTGAATGCAAACTCATGAACTTCAATTAAAAATTATGATTTCTTTTCAATCTAATTATTAAGCTATAATTTATTATCAAATACTTTTAAATAATCAAAATTTTTAAATGACCATATTTTGATAAATTAAATAATAAGTTAAATAAATTGGAATACATAATAAATTTGACAATCAAAACCTATCAACGAAAATAGGAGATAATAGTGGCTAAAGTTTTAAAGGACTTGTGGATCTTAACATCAACGGGAGTTGTCGTTTTTTCTAAAGTTACTGATGAGCGAATAAATCCCCAATTATTTGGTGCCTTGATGTCAGCATTAAATTCTTTTGCCGAAAAATTAGCAGAAGGTGGTATCAACAACTTTGAATTAAGTAATTTAAAATTCATGGTCTTCAAGCGAAGAGATTTCTTATTTGTTGGTAGTTCCTTAAGCAAGGTTAAAGAAAAAAAAGTTTTGGAAGAGCTAAAATCTATCTCAGATAAATTTTTTGAAAAATATCCTCCAGAATTCCTTTCCAAATGGGATAATGATGTAAATGCATTTGAAGAATTTAACAAGTATATTGAAGATTCTTTCGATAAGACTCCAATTGATAAATTGAAAGAAGCATTTTGGTAATGACTTTTTCTGATTCATTATATTAAAAATAAAAGTTTTAAGAAATGATTCATTTAATGTTCTTGAACTAAAAATTCTCCTTATTGATATAAGATGTCAAATAATAAAAAAACAAAAAATAATCAAGATTTTCCATCTAATGATGATTCTCTTGTAGAAAAAGAAAATCAAGAGCTCCCTTTAGTAGAAAGTAATCATTTGGGTTCGCTGCCTTTTAAAAATTTTAATGTAATGATACAAAACTTGTTAAATCCCAAGTTCTTGGGTTCTTATCACATAAAACAAAGAAATGTTAATCAATTTCAATCCCTTGATAGTTTATTAGCAATGGGAAAAAAATTAAAACATGGGCCATCCTTTAAGCATGTCATTTTTAATCCGTTAACGATAACCTTCATTATTCTATTAGTAATAGTTAATGTTTTATGGTTAATTTCGATTTTATTTTAAATCTTGGTAATTCTTGAGGTATTCTCTTTCTCATTTAGGAAATCAACTAATTTTTAAATTAGAAAATCCAAGATTTCTTCAAATAAATTTTAAAGAAATAGACTTTTTTATTAATTTATACTTATAAACATTTCTTGAAATATAATTAGGGATGTTACAATGATATATGATATCATCATCATTGGTGGTGGAGTAACTGGTTGTTGCATTGCAAGAACTTTAGCAAAATACGACTTGAAAATCGCCTTATTAGAAAAAGAATCCGATATTGCAGCAGGAACCACTAAAGCTAATTCTGGAGTCGTTCATGCGGGATATGCCGCGCCAAGAGATAGCGTTAGAAGACATCTATGCATTAAAGGAAACAAACTTTACACGCAAGCCGCAGAAGAATTAAACTTTCCTTTCAAGCGAATAGGTTCTTTTGTTGTAGCTTTGGAAGAAGAACAAATAAAATACTTAGAAGAAGAAAGGAAAAAAGGCATTCAAGATGGCGTAATGGGCCTTGAATTGATACTCGATAAAAAACAAATAAAATATATGGAACCAAACATAACAGATGATGTTGTAGGGGTACTTCATGCTCCTACTGCCGGTATTGTAAGCCCATATGAAATGACATTCGCATTAGCTGAAAATGCTGTAATGAATGGAGTCAAGATTTTTACAAATCAAGAAGTAATAAGAATTAGACATCAAAATTATATATTTAAAATTAAGACTATAGGAAATACTTTTGAATCAAGAAACATAATAAATGCTGCTGGTTTAAACGCTGCAAAAATATCTAAAATGGTTGGTCTTGATTATTTCGAAATATTGCCTAGAAAAGGAGAATACATTCTATTTGATAGAAATGCTTTACATTTAAACAAGATATTATTTCCAATCCCTACAAAAGTTTCAAAAGGAATTTTAGTATGTCCGACGGTTCATGGGAATACTTTTGTAGGACCTAATGCGCAGAACATAATTGATGATGAAGACATTTCCACAACCGAAGCAGGATTAAAGGAAATATTAGAAGGAGGCCGAAGATTAGTTCCAAATTTACCAACAAGAGCTTCAATTAGAAATTTTGCAGGATTACGGGCAGTACCGAATACTTATGATTTTATCATTGATAATACAGATGTATATGGTTTTATTAATGTTGCTGGAATAATGTCTCCAGGCTTAACTTCTTGCTATGCCATAGCAGAAAAAGTGGTTGAATTCCTGGAACTTTTAGGAGTCATTCTTAAGGAAAAAGAAGATTATAATCCAATAAGGCCCAAACCTGAACGATTTAAAGATTTTACAAAAGAAGAAATCGATGAAAAAATCAAAGAAGATCCTGCCTGGGGAAAAATAATATGTCGCTGTGAAACTGTAGCCGAAAAAGAGATTCTCAATGCCATTCATTCTCCTGTAGGTGCTACTACTGTTGATGGCGTTAAGTTCAGATGTAGGGCAGGTATGGGAAGGTGCCAAGGTGGGTTCTGTAGACCACGAGTGATTGAAATACTAGCAAGAGAGTTAAATATTCCTATGGAAGAAGTCACCAAACGAGGAGAAGATACCTATTATTTGATAGGTAAAACTAAGGATCTCATTTTAAAAAAATTAAAAGAGGCTGAGGAAGAATGAAGATTTATAATGCTGATGTAGTAGTAATTGGAAGTGGCGCAGCTGGTTTGGCTGCCGCCATTGAAGTTAAGAAAGCTGGAAAGGATGTTTTGATCATTGAAAGAGATAAAGAATTAGGAGGTATTGCAATGCAATGCATTCATGCTGGTTTTGGCTTGAAAGAATTTGGTGAGGAATTAACAGGACCAGAATACATTCAAAGATTCATAAACATGATAAAAGAAATGAAGATACCTTACTTGTTGGACACTATGGTAATCGAAATAACACAAAAAAAAGTTATTTTTGCCGTGAACAGTGATAATGGACTTATTAAAGTGAATTCAAAAGCAATCATCTTAGCAATGGGTTGTAGGGAAAGAACAAGAGGTGCAATTAACATTCCCGGGTTTAGACCTGCTGGCATTTATACTGCTGGGCAAGCACAAAGATTTGTAAACATTGAGGGTTATTTGCCAGGTACTACCTTTGTAATTCTTGGTAGTGGTGATATTGGCATGATAATGGCAAGAAGATTAACTTGGGAGGGATGTGAAGTTAAAGCTGTCGTAGAAATCCAACCTTATGTGAGTGGTTTGATTAGAAACCAAGTTCAATGCTTGGAAGATTATGATATTCCACTAATTACAAGTTATACGGTCACAAAGATTCACGGTAAGGATAGAGTTCAAGGAGTAACCATTTCAAAAGTAGACCGAAATTTTGACAGAATAATTGGTTCAGAGAAATTTATAGAATGCGATACACTCCTGTTATCCGTAGGATTGATTCCCGAAAATGAATTAACATTACAAGCAGGTGCTAAACTCTCGAATAATGGTGGTCCTATCGTTGATAATAATCTTGAAACCACCATTGAAGGGATTTTTGCGTGCGGAAATGTATTGCAAGTACATGATTTAATTGATATGGTTACCGCCGAAGCTAAGCGAGCTGGACGAAATGCTGTAGAATATATTGAAGAACGCATGGGAAAAGAAAAAGTTAAAAAAGAAACCATTGAATGCAAGGCTGGTGAAAATGTTAATTATGTAAAACCTGATCTCATTAATAAACGAGATCTATCAAAAGATATAATCTTCACATTTAGAGTAAAGTATCCTGATAGACGTGTCCTCATTCAAATTAAAGACAATAATGATAAAATCATTTACAAGAGAAAGAAGGTTTACGTGATCCCCAGCGAAATGATCGAGCTAGAGATTAATCTAAAAAAGGTTGGTATTGACCCAAAATGCAAATCCATTACTATAGAAGTTATACCTAGACCTGAAATATTAATTGAGGAGGAAGAGTAAAAGAGAGGTGGTAAATATCTCAGAATTAAGTACAATAAAAGTTATTCGTTGTATTGTTTGCCCAACAGGTTGTCAAATCAAAGTAATGAAAGATGCTGAGAATAACATTACATTTGAAGGTTATACATGTAAGAGAGGTTTAGAGTATGCTCAACAAGAATTTCATGCTCCAAAAAGGATTTTAACGACTACAATTAGAGTAGAGAATGGACACTTGCCATTAATCCCAGTAAGGACCGATAAACCAATTCTCAAGGAAAAAATTAAAGATGCATTAATTATAATTGCCCAAAAAATAGTGAAAGCTCCAATTAAAATGGGAGATGTGTTAATTGAGAACATCTTGGATACTGATGTCAATATAGTAGCAAGTAGAGATTTAGAGGCAAAATCTTGAATTTTATTTTTATTTAAAAAGTATTTTTTAATTTTAATGGGAATAACTTTAAAATAAAACTCTTATTTCAAAAAGAATTGAAAACATGATGATTCAAATTTAAAAATAATTGAAATCATGAGTTAATTTTCCATTATAATTAGATTAAATCTTTCCTAATCCTTCTATAATTGGAAAAGAAAAAACTTTTGAACTTAAAATCATTTTATAATTCTTGTTATTTCTAATTTGAGGTAAAATGGATGGAAAACGAGTTAGATCAAATATTTGAAGTCTATGATAATCTCTACATCGGGGCATATTGGCCGAGATTAAATTTTGAAAAATTTAAAAAGATTGGCATCACTGCGATAGTAAATTTAATGCAATATAATTATTATGATCCCAGACCACTTGGATTTGCCTATCTATATAGGGGCTTTCCCGACGAAAGTTATCCACCACATGATTACATAAGAGATGTATTAAATTTTATTGATGAACAGATAAAAAAGGGAAAAGTTTTAGTTCATTGTGCCATGGGAATTTCGAGAAGTGCTGGCTTAATTATTGCTTGGCTTTTAAAAGAACACCCTGATTGGACTTGGTCTGATGCCATGAAACATGTTGAAAAAACAAAATCCATTTATCCCGCAGTGGAAATAAAAGAAGCTGTATTAGATTATCTTGAAAAAATTGAGGGCAAGAGAAGAGAATAGAAAAGTAGTGAATAATTGATGAGTCAAGATAAAAGAATCATAAATGTATTGGTTGCTGGTCATGCCCAACATGGTAAGTCTTCTCTCATTGAAGCAATTTGCGGAATTTTTCCAGACAATTTAAACTTTGAATTATCTCATGGAACTACGGTATCATTAAAGGTTGTTCAATTTGAAGTAAAAAGCAAAAATATAATCATTAATTTTTTAGATAGCCCGGGTCACGCTGATTTTAAAGGAAGCATTGCCTTAGGTTTAGAATTTGCAGACCTTTTATTATTAGTGGTATCTGGAAAGGAAGGATTTCAATCACGCACGTATTGGTTATACGAGAAGGCTATTGAAAAAAAGGTTCCTATCTTGATTGTAGCCACGAAAATGGATTTAAAAGAAGCAAGCACTTCAATTATAGAAAAAGACTTAGAGAAGTTAAATCTAGAAAAAAACATGCCTATCTTACCAACTTCTTCTCGAAAAATGATTGGAATTCAAAATGTAATAGAACATATAGCAATAAAAGTAAAAAGAAGGGACCAAATCGATGCATTACCATCATTTATCATATTAGGATATGTTAATAAAAAAGGAATGGGAGAATTATTGACTATTGGAATTTTAGCAGGAAAATTAACCAACGGATGGATAACGGAAAAAATCAAGGTCAGGCATTTATTTTCAATGACAGGAAAACCATTAGAAGAAGCAAAAGAAGGTGAAATAGTCCAAGCGGCACTAAATGTTCAATTAAATTTGGATTTAGGCACGAAATTTATTAATGGAAAATTCTTACCTCCATCCATAAATAATCTCCTCGCTGAAATTCAACCAAGAAAAGAATTTTATATTAATATAAATGATCCTACAAAATTCAAGATTGCATTGGATATTCTTTCAGATTTAAAAAAAATCATACCTTCATTCAGCTATTATTATGATAGAAAGACAATTAGTGTTCAAGTATTAGGAGATTTGCAATTTGAATTCATTAAAGAGAGCTTGCAAGACTTGATTGAATTCAAGGTTCTTGGTTCTAAAATTAAAGGTATCATAACAATAGATTCTAATAGTATTGGAAAGCATGGAACTGCAACTGTTCGAATTGCCCCACGATTCAAAAATTCTTTAACAGTTATTAGATATAATCCATCGAAAGGTATTTTGGAACCTAAACTTCACGACATTTTAGGTGCCTCTGCTGCGAAAAAAGCTTTCAATCTTGATGGACTTCATGTAGACATTTATTCTGGCAAGAATGAGGATGATGTAGCACAAGCCATAGCAAATGCCATTGAAAGATCAAAAATAATAAAGATCTTACCATTTCAAGATATTATTGTTAAAATAAATAATAGTACGGACTTATTCCCATTACTTGAAAAATATAATGCTGAAATTCTTCACCAAACTACTGATAATAATTTTTTTGTTCAAGTAAAAAATCAAGTTTTCGAACAATTTTTTAACTCCTTGATGAAAATTTCAAAAGGGCAAGCAGAAATAAAGTTGTTCAGGTTTGATCAAGAGGATTTAGTCTTATCGGTTGATCCTGGCACTAGACATTTTGGATTTTGTTTAATAGAAAAAGGAGAGTTGCCAGCTCTCTGGCACGTGAACTTGAAAGTAAAAATTAATGATGCGAGATCAAAAAAAATAGCAAAAATAAGGTTAAAAAGAGAATTAGACATTTTTTTAGGGACACAAAAAGATTTTATTACTAAAATTTTCATAGGTAATGGTCCAGGATCAGAGTTAATAATTGACATGTTTAATGAATATTTTGATATTAACAATGATAATAAAAATGATTTGGATAAAGGTCTTGGCACTTCTCTTAATAATAAATCAAAAAAGGATAAGTTTACACGGTTTAAAAAACCAGATATATATATAGTGAATGAATTCAAAACAACTAAAGAAGCAATATTTCATTTAAGGAAAGGAAAAATTATTAGTGAGGTCGAGGCAAGAGGTTTTTTGGACCATGCCATTGCAGCTTTATTAATTGCGCGTAAAGGAATAAAGGGAGAAGTTATTAAAATAAAGAAAAAACCATTAAAGCAATTACAAGAATATATAGTAGAAAACTATAGTGGAACCTTCAGTTTCTCATCAATCCATAATATTAGAGATATCAATGATTTAAAGACTGGAATGTATTTAAGAGTTAAGGATGCTTCAAAATTGGATTCTAATTTGAAAGAAGGTGATATAATATCTTTTATTGGATTTGGAAGCAATTTTCATTCAATGCATGGCATCAATTTAAATGGAAATAGAATTATTGTAAAATTCCAGAATAATGTTAGCTTAAAGAAAGACTTTTTTAAGATTTTTGCTCCTGTTAAAGAAAGGTTTAAATAAAGTTGCTAATCATCAAGCATTTCTTTATTAGTTCTTAATGAACTTAACAATTTCAAACATTTAGAAATTCTAATAAATGACTTAAATCAAGCAAGAAAGAAAATCTAAATAATCTTTTATTTTTCTTTTACAAAAATTTTTAAAAACAAGATTTTATCATTTAATAAAAATAAATTAATAATTAAGTTAAGGCGTTTTTTGGATGTCTGAATTTGAAGAAAAAGTTCTTTCATTATTAGAAAAAATTAATGAAAAACTCGATAAATTATTAAGTTCTGGAACTAAAACAAGCCAATATTCTTCTCAACAGTCGACACCAGCACCCAGTATTATAAAACCTTCAGAAATTGTTGAAAAACAAGAAGAAGAGGAAAAACTTAAAGAAAAGCCTCCAGTTGAAGGAAGAAGAGTATGCCCAAATTGTGGCGGAACAGCTTTTAGAACGGAAGAAGATAAAAGTCATGTCCTCTTTCAGCAAGGTGGAATTAAATATTTTGCTAAAAAATACATTTGTAAGAACTGCGGAACAGAAGTTTAAAAAATAAATATAAAATTTTTTTCTCTTTAATAATTTATTTTAGTTAGATATTTCAAGACACGATTTTAATATTAATTATTAGTAAATCTTTATGAAATAAATAAAATTTAATTTTCAAATATTGATTATTCTTTATGGAAAAATAAAATTTATTTT
>CAZIEC010000003.1:21367-53963 GCA_964538145.1 uncultured archaeon | reverse complement strand
AAGCATCCATATCCTTCCACTTTGATGCTAATATCATTTACTTTTAAAAAGCCTTTATCTTCTTCTTTGAATTCGGTGGATTTTAAGAAAATTTCATTACTTCCATTAATATGAACAAATACATCAATTTTACCAGAGAACTTTTCTACTAAATTGTAATACTTATCCTCTGCTCTTATAATTAAAGTTATATTTTCCTTCACTTGAAAAGTTGAAGGACAGAAAGCGGTTAAATGGTCAAATTCCTCATTTTCAACAGTTATGTAAGGAGAATTGTCGATTTTAATTGCTTTTTTACCAGGATATTTTATTAAAATCTCAAATTTTTTCTTTATTTCCACGATTGATTGAACTAATGTGTTCTTGATTTCAAATTTTAATTTAGAACCTTTTTTTAACCCATTTTTGTCGTATATATAATAATTTACAGATAATTCTCCCCCAGTTAAAATAAACGGAATGATATTTACCTTAGGATTAGTAAATAATTTAACATGGCCCTTAGAATCATCATCATGAGGTTGTAAGAAATACCAATCATTTTTATTATTTCTTCCTCCTCTTAGTCTAAAAATCAAAATTGTATCTGGTGGTAAGTCTTCATTAATTGAAAAAGATATAGAAATGGAACAAAATTCTCTAACCTTCACTTTATCGGGAATTACTACTACATTTTCTAATTTTATTTTATTTTCGCTCATTATTCCAAACTGCTAAAATAATTGCAATAAAGATTAAACCCATACCAAGCATGTTTGGTATTGTTAGGATCTCATTTCCTAAAAGAAAACCAAATAAAGCTGCAAAAACAGGTTCAAGAGCAAAAATTATAGCTGCTATGGACGAATCTTGGTACTTTTGCCCCCAATTTTGAAATAAAAATGTTAATGTAGTTGCCCCAAAACCCATGTACAACATTATGATCCATAATGAAATTGAAAAGTTAGGAGTATTTGCTGGTTCTTTTAGGATTATTGATGAAGAAAAACACGTAATAATTAAAACTAAAAGTTGTACTATTGTATATAGATAAATATCATGTACTTTAACATATACATCGTTAAAAATAATATAAAGGGCACAAAAAACTGCGCACACTAAAACTAATAAGTCTCCAATATTGAGATTAAATTCTGATTCTAATAAGAGAAAGCCCATCCCCATACTTGCCAAGATGACGCCAATCCATATTCTTAAATTAATCTTCTTTTTATAAAATAACCACGAGATTAGGGGTACCATTATCGTGCTTAGACCAGTAATGAATCCCGCCTTTCCAGCCGTGGTGGTTTGTAAACCATATGTTTGGAAGAGCATTGCCAGAAAGTAAATAACTCCAGTAAAAACACCAGCAATAACTAGTTTAATATTTATTTTTTTAATTCGATAAAGGAAAGGAAGAAATCCTATAATGGCTATTAAATACCTCATTCCTAAATAAAAGAAGATAGGAATATCTTGAGTTAAAGTCTTTGTAATGATGAATGTTGTACCCCATAGAACGGTAGTTGATATTAAAGCAATTATTGCTAAATTATTGTATAATTTATTAGAGCGAGCCATGGTATTTTTCAATAATTTTCATTATAAATTAAATAATATTATAACACTTGTAATTTCGAAAAAGAATGGTATAAAATTAATTTTCTCCCCAATTTTTTTTTTTTTAACTTCAAAAAAGTATATTTTTTCCAAATTATATCTAAGAGATTTTCATTAAAATTAGAGATTTACATTATTGGAAAAGAAATTCAAATTATTAATAATATATTGAAAAAAAATTAATTTCATGCATTTATTATCCATTTTATGCATATTTGTGATATAAGATATTTATAAGGAATATATTTTTTTATATTTCAATTAAAAAATTCTTTTAAAAAAATAAAAAAAAGAATGGAATGTTAACATGACTAAAACTTATGAAGAAATCAACCAAAAGATCAAGAATGGGGATATAGTAGTCGTAACTGCCGAAGAAATGATAAAAATTGTTGAAAATCAAGGTATAAAAATTGCAGCTGAAGAAGTTGATGTGGTTACAACAGGCACTTTTGGACCAATGTGCTCTAGTGGAGCTTTTTTAAATTTTGGTCATTCGGATCCTCCAATTAAATTTGAGAAATTATGGTTAAATGACGTGGAAGCTTATCATGGAAATGCCGCAGTAGATTGTTACATTGGCGTAACAAGAATGTCGGACAAAAGACCCTTTGAATACGGAGGTGGACATGTTATTGAAGATCTTGTTTCGGGTAAGCCAATTAGATTGCGAGGAACTTCATATACTACAGATTGCTATCCATTAGGAGAAATTGACACCGAGATTACTATCAATGATACAAACCAAGCGATATTATGCAATCCACGAAATGCTTATCAAAAATATGTGTGTGCTGTGAATAGCACTGATAAGACAATCTATACATACATGGGAAAATTACTTCCTCATTTTGGGAATGCTAATTATTCAGGTGCTGGATGTTTAAATCCATTATGCAATGATCCCGACTATGAAACAATAGGTATTGGAACAAGGATTTTTCTTGGTGGAGGCATAGGGTACGTGATTGGTGAAGGTACTCAACATTCTCCCACGACTGGGTTTGGTACACTCTTTTTAAAGGGAGATTTAAAACAGATGAAATCAGAATATCTAAAAGGAGTAGTCTATGAAAAATATGGAACTTCAATGTTTGTTGGGGTCGGTATTCCGATTCCAATATTAAATGAAGGATTAGCAAGAAAAACTTCCATAAAAGATGAAGAAATAATTACAAATGTCGTTGATTATGGAATACCCAGAAGAGAAAGGCCTATTTTAAGGCAAGTAAATTATAAGGAATTGAAAAGTGGATACATTGAATTAGAAGGTAAAAAAGTTAAGTGTACATCTTTATCCTCCTTGTTCCATGCAAGGAAGATTGCTGAAGAACTGAAAAAGTGGATCCAAGATGGAATATTCTTCTTAAACCCTCCAGCAGAAACTTTGCCAACAAGTACAATATTTAAACCAATGAAGCAATCTATTGAAACAAAATTTGTAAAAGATCTTAAGAAAGAAGCAATAATTTGCTATGATGATTGCGATTTAAAGATCGTAGCTAAGTTAATAATACAAAAAAACACAAATCACATAATAATAACCGACCACGAGGGTCGATTGGAAGGTATCGTTACTAGTTTTGATGTAACTAAAGCTATTGCTGAAGATAAAAGAGAATTAAAAGAAATTATCACTAAAAGAGTAATCACTACAACTGAACACGAACCAATAGATATTGCTATAAGGAAGATGAAGATAAATGATATATCTGCCTTACCCATAATTGATCAAGATAATAAAGTTATTGGAATTATAACTTCGGAGGAGTTGATGCATTAAAATGACGATTATAAACTGTACTTTACCGTTTAGTATTATTAACGATATTGAGGATTACTCCAAAATAATTAATGAGATTCTTAAATTTGGAATTTCATTTAACATCTTGAAATTTTCCACGAGTTCTAATGGAGTTAATCTTTTACTAGATGTTCCTGAAGAAAAAATCCAAAAAATTACCGATTCGCTTAAAAGAAATAATGTAGTAGTAAATAAAAAGGGAAGAATCATCATTGACGATGATAAATGCATAGATTGCGGAGCGTGTATTTCTTTATGTCCAACTAACGCATTACATTTTGATGAGTTTTATCGATTAAAATTCTCTTATGATAAATGCTTGGGTTGCTTATTATGCTTGGACTCTTGTCCCCGTAAAGCTATTGAAGAATTATAATTTTTTTATTTTATATAATGCGTGAATTTAATAAAAAGAGAATTAAAAATTTAAAATGAATGATTAAAAATAATTTATTCTTGCGTGATAATTTGGAAGATCTCTTGCAATCTAGGGGTCGTTCTCCTCAAGGTAATGCAGCGTTCCTGCTCGCATCCTAATAAGATTGCAATCAATTCGTTTATGTGGATTGTTGGAATTTCGAGCTTTTCACCATACCACTCATCTATTTTTTGCCTATATTCTGGTTTGCTAAGAGTATATAAACAAGTGGGACATGGCATCAAAAGAAAATCCGCATCATTTTTCTCAGCACTCTTCAACTTTCTATATGTAATTTTTAAAGCTTCTTTTGGATGAATGACTAATTGAGATGCTCCCCATCCGCAACAACTTTCTCTTTCTTGATAATCCACGGGAATTCCCCCGAATAACTGTATGAGATCCTCCAATTTAGTTTTATCCTTGAGATAACTTTCTGGATCCTTTTTATCTCTCGATTGATTAAGATAATGGCAACCATAATGAGAAGCTACTTTTAATCCTTTTAAATCATACTTTAATACATCCGTGATTTGATTTCTAATGAGATATATGAAATCCAAATCATGAACTATTTTCACTGAAGGATTTTCCAAGATGTCATATTTTCCAGGATAATTCTCATTTCCGATCTCCTTCTTGAGTTGATTAAGAATTTCTTCAGTTTTCCTTCGTACATCGGGATTTTTTAAAAAGTATCTCCCCCGTAATAGTGAATTATAACAGCCATTGCAACTAACCAAGACAATATCTGCTTGATGATTTAATTCATTAAGATTCCTCTCGTTGATCGCTGCAAATTGAGCTCGAGTAATTAAATTTCTCTGAAAAAACGTTCCGCTACAACATGATTGATTAACACAAGAATCCACTTCTAATCCAAGTTCATTTAATAAGTCAATTATCCCATATCGAACGCCAGGAAAATATTTTTCCAGGCATGCCTTAAATACGCATAACTTTTTATTCCTAAAAAATCCCAGAGGATCTTCTGGATAATCTTTTTCAATTTTATCAAGATCTAATGCTAATTCATTAAACTCCATATTATTTTACTTTTTTTTGTTCTTATTTTTTTTATTTTTTTTACTTGCTTTAAATACATATTTTATCCGAGCAAAATTACAAATTAAATCCAATTCTTTTACTCTTTCTTCTGGCAATTTTCCTCCAAGTGGCTCCTCAACAACAACGCCCGATGTAAGAAATCGCTCTGACATTTCAACGTATTTTCTCAAGTCATTATATCTTGGCCCATATCCTTTCTTAAAGCTCTCATTTCTCAAATTAATTATAAGCAAAGGAATGTTAATATTATCACGAGGACAAATTCTCTTGCATCGTTCACATAAAAAACAATACCATATATCAGAATCTTTAAGAACTGATTTATCTCCTCTTAAGACTTTTTGAATTATCTTGCGTATGTTAAATTTAGAAATCTTAGATGCTGGACAATCTCCAACACATTTTCCACACGATATACATTGAACAATATTCTTATTTTCTTCGATATCTTCCACTAATTCCTTGTAAAAGTCCCAATTCCAATTGACATCAGTATATTCATCCATGATTTAAAAAAGAATTATTTATTATTAGCAAAAAATTAATTACCTAAATGAAGTTCATTATACATAGTAAAAAAATTATTTCATTTAGAAAAAAAATTAGAATCTTTTATTAGTGTTTAAAAAATAAGATGATTTTCAAGTATCAACTCATGAAATAATAAAAATACGTCATGAGATAATTTTAAAATTAATATTTATATTAAATAATTATACTAAAAATAGAAATGATATTCAAGATTTTAAAGTAAAATAGCGAGAATCCATGGTACTTTACAAGAATGGAAATGTTTATCTAAAGATAGTTTATTGGGGAATGGGAGGTTCCGGGAAAACCACAATTTTAGACACGTTATACAAGATCACTAAAGAAAACAAGAAAGAAATCGTTCCTATAGGAGAACTTCAAAAAATCTCCAAGACAAGTGGAGCAACACTATATTTTGATAGAGGGATCTTTCAATCTAAGGAACAAAAAAAAGTATATTATCGTGTATTTACTGTTGCAGGGCAATCAAGTTTCTCTCCCTTAAGAGCACGTATATTTGAGGGTGCAGATTCAGTTATTTTTGTAGTGGATTCTCAAACTAAATATTTAGAAGATAATATCGAATCTTTATTAGAATTGAAAAAAGTTGCTAAAGACTCCTTGATAGTTAAGCTTCCATTTGTAGTAATGCTTAATAAGCAAGATTTGGATGATGTCATTGATGAAGAGGATTTCATTCAAATTTTAAAAAAAGAAAAATTATGGTTCGATTCTAATAATAATTTGCATTTATGGAATCCCATTATTTATAAAACATGTGCAATTTATGGAAAAAATAAAAATATTTATCGCAGTTTCTATGAATGTGCTAGGCGAACTGTTTTATACCAGATATATGGTAACGGTACCGCTCCAACAGAAAAAATAGAAGAAGATCTTACCATCCTGGATAAGAAGATTAATAATGAGAAATTTATAAATGAATAAAAAAAAATTATTATTTAGGACTTCTTTTTTAAGAGTTTTTTCATCCATCCTGGCAAAATGAATCCTCCATAGAACTCAAGTGCAGAAAATATTAATAAGATCCTAATTACAATTACTAAAATTGAGAGTAAGGGATTAGTAGGATCTTCAAAGATCATTCCTAATGATGCGTCAAAGAGAGCACCAATTGTAAACGAAATGAATGCTGCTCTCAAGAGTTTTCCCTTTAACTTAACATCTTCATCTTCAGCTTTCAAAGAAGCTTGTGCCAATCTTAGACCGGTATATAATATTGTAAAAATAACTAATACTAAGATTATTGAGAGTAATAAACTAAACTCTGCTGTAAAAGGTCGAATTGGATTAACATTTCCAAGTAATGAAACATCGATAAAAAATATGGTTAAGAAGATTACTTCGAGTAAAAAACAGATAATGATTGTCAAAACCATAATTAGCTGCTTCCTTTCTCTAAATATTAATTGCGTGCAAGCATACATCCAGCACACGAGTGTTGGAAATATGAAAGCGTTACCAATAAAAATATACAACTCAATGGAGATCGTTTGAGATAAAAGAATCGCCATCCATAAGCTGACAGAATCGGGAACCCATGGAAGAGCCATTCCAATCCATGTAATACCTACAAAAATGAATAATTTATTCTTTTGCTTGAAATAGGCTGAAAAAATTCTCAAACCAATGTAAAGTGAAATTAATACAAATATAAAACTAAAAGTTCCTTGTAAATAATCCACCAATTCTAAGTTTACCAAATTAAATCACCATTAACGTTATCAATCTATATGTCATTCAAAAAAAAATTAACAAAATAATATAGAATTTCTTTCTTAATAACTATTTCATATTAACTATTTTAGTAAAAGGATTGTTATAGAATTAAATAAATCATAAAAAGAAATTTATCGTTTTATTTTATATGATTTGATAATCTAAAAAGGTTTTTGATATTGATAATTGATTTAATAAATATTTTGAGTGAATAATATATTGGTTTAATGAGATTGAATTATTTTCCAATCGTTTAGTAAGATTTTTAAGAATATAATAGGGAGTAAATTTAATAAAACAAATGTTTGATAAGAGATAGATGTTGCCTTTAGCCTCAAAAATGATTTTTCTTTCTAATAATTCATCAAATAATTCATCACGATTATTTAAAAGATTAATGCATTCACTCACGCTAACACTTTGTTTTCTTAATGTTTTGATGAGGTGAAATACATCAGAATCTATCAAGAACTCGGTTAAATTTTTATCTTCTATTTCTCTACAATAATTTGAGCTATCGAAAATTTTTGACAATTCTTCTTTATAAGCATTTAAAACATCATCATCCTTTATTTTTGACACTACATTTTTCGGAGGGATTCTACAAAAAGTTAAATCTTTTATGAGATAATAACATTCTCCGCTCCCAGCAACATATTCTTTTTTAATTAAGTTTTCTTTTAAGAATGTTATTAATAATAAGTCTATATTAATGGTTGAAAAACCATATTCATTTCTCAATGTCTTAATTAATTCATTTTTTGAAATTATTCCCTCTTTTAATATCTGTAAAATCGTGTATTTTATTTGATCAGTAAAAAATTCAATTAATTTCTCACTCTCTACTTGGGAATAATTTTTAATCGTGTTAAATGCTTCAGCAATAGCTAAAGTAATTTTATTAGTGTTAATCAATTCTATAAGGTTTTTTCCTATAATTGCTAAAATTTCAGGTGTTATAAAATTGATTTTTTTATCATTCTTATAGACTAAAATCAGAAAATAAGTTTCACTTTCATGTTCTTGAATTACAGAATAATAAATTTTTTTCGATTCTCCGATAGGTCCTAATTTTATAATTAAATCTTCTTTATTCAATTCATGTTGCGCCCATATCTTTAAAAATAATTCCTTAGGAGGAAAAGTTTTCTCTGGGGGATATTGAATGATTGGTTCTGGACCCGTTGATTTATTCCAGTGAATTAATAAAATTCTCTCCATAAACCTTTAAAAAATAATTTTTTTATAAATGACCTTTATAAAAAAATAGGAAACCAGAATATAAATATAATTATGATATCTGGAATTTCGAATTTAAAAAATAATAAGATTAAATTACTTGTTATAAATAAGACCCGGATAGAAGTGTTCTAAAGTTTCCAATACGTCTGTTAAAAGATCACCTAATCTTTCATTAAGATTTCCGCTATAATTTTTGATCATGTAATCTATGATTTGTTTTGCTAATTTAATATCGTTTTTTGAGAAGCGCTCTCGCTTGAATCTGAAGAGATAATCAAATTCTTCTTTAAGCCAGTTTAAATCCTCAATAAAGCAATCTTCCAATATTTTATCAAAATCTCCAAACAATCGCAATTAGAAACCCTTTTAACATTTAAAAAATTTTATCATAACTTACTTAAGATTCATATGGAGTTTAGAAATATATATTTTTTGTTAACAAAAATTAAATGTTAAATTATTAAATAAAAAAATATGAAATGAATTATCTTTCCAGATATAAGAATCTTTCCAAGTAGTAAATCCAAACTTGTGAAAAACTATTACCAATTATCAGATCACTGGCATGAGCAGCAAATGGAAATTCTAATAGCATACACTTGACTCCATTGCTCTCTAAGGATTGTTCTATGGTTTTTGCATTTATAAGTGGCACTAAATCATCTCTTAAACCTTGATATATAATTGCTGGAGGATCATTAGGGTCCACTAAATTGCTTGGAGTAAATTTCTTGAATGCTAATGGATTTGTAGTGGGATCTCCTGGAATTAATCTAGATAAAGGCTCCTTGACAAAATAATATTCTGCAAAATTAGGCGGATATATGGGGATTATTCCCTTTATTTTTAAGGCATTACTGAAATTTCCCGCAAAATAAGGATCATTATAACCTAAACCAATTACAGCAGTGAGATGGGCTCCAGCTGAACCGCCCATTATGAAAACTGACTTAATATTTCCGTTATATCTAGATGCAAAATTACTTGCTAATTGTTTAGTAAAATTTCCTATTTGGCGCACCATATCATGCAGCGTGAAATTGCCTTTCACGTAATCTGGAGTAGGTATAAAAGAACTGCCACCAGCATCGAGTAATCCATATTGAATATCAAAAACCACATATCCTTGAGATGCCAAATATTTATTTAAAAGGAGTACATTCCCAAGGCTTTTATCACCGAATTGCCAACTTCCACCATGTATTTTAATGATGATACTGTTATTTCCAGGTAATTGGCTTCCATCTCCTTTTGGATAATATACATCAAAATAAAGCCTTATATTCTCAGAGCCATAATAAAGAATGTCGGTTTCTACATTGCAATCAGCATGAGGAAAACCTAAAAAGTAGTTATATAGGTTAAATTGAGATGGCAAAAAATAAGATTCTATTCTTGAAGGAATTTTTGAACGCCAATTACTCCCATAAGCATGATTGAATTCATTTTCAGCAATTTGCACGGAGATCGGCGTAGAAATTAAAGGTAAAGCGTTTGATACAACAAGGAAGGTGCCAATTGCTAATATAATTGCTTTTTTCCATTTTTTTCTCGAATGTTTTCTTATTTTAAGTTTTAATAGAAGTATTAAAGCAGGGATATAAAGAAACATCAAGAAACCTGATATCTGAGTAATGAAAAATGAGAAATTGGACATTAACTTGTTCTTAATGGGGAAAAGCAATGTTATTGTAAAAAAAATTCCTATAAGGAAAGTCAGATAACACAAGATCTCCAATATTATTTTAATTATTTTTATTTTGTTGAATCTACTCAAGCATCCACACCCCCTCATCATCAATTGTTTGAAATATTCGCAATGTTAAGCATAGTCCATAAATCAAAATAATAAAATAACCAAGAATGATTAAGAGTTCAAGAAACGTCAGTAATATTCCTTGTAGGATAAATGCCGCGAAAGTTGTTCCCAGAGTCAATGCTAATATTCCTATAATAAAAGTTATTAAGTAGTAATAAGTCATGCGATTAATTTTTTTTCCTTGAACATGTGATTTTTTTAAGTGTTTAACCGGAACTACCGTTAAATACAAGTTTATTAACCAAGCAAGAATTGTTAAAATTGATAATGCGTCGAATAAGAGGGACCTTGCTCTAAAAATAAAATATAGGATTCCAAATGAAATTCCCGTTATATTCAAGAAAATATTCAAATTAATTATTTTTTTCAAAAATTGTTTTTTCATGTAATTTCCACCATGACTTTTTTATTTAAAAATAAAAAGATCTTAGAAAAATTAATTAATTAATTAAATAAAGATTTGTTTTTCACTATAAAAATTTTTTAGGTAGTTAATTAGATTTTTCTTGCTTGCTAGCGATTATTTTCGTCGTAGAATAATAGATAATAAATAACACCAAGAGTACTGCCAAGATGATTAATAGAATATTATTGAACATTGTTGCTTGTGCTTCCACTTGTTCTAATGGTAATGTTGAAAAATCTATTGGCGGGGTTATTCCAAGAATTGCACCTAAAAATGAATAAAAAAATGCTCTTGGAATTGAACCAATTAAAGTACCCAAAGCATATTTTTTAACATCAATATCGACTAACCCAGACACGTATGAGATAGGATCAAAAGCTACAAATGGTAAAAATCTGGCAATTAAAATGGCCCCCATTCCATACTTTCGTATGAAATTATCAGCCATATCAATTGCTTTTTCTCCAATAAATTTTTTAACAAGTGGTCTTCCTCCTTTTTTACTGATGTAAAAGCAAAGCATTGCAGCACACATGGATCCTGTTATACCCATTATTCCTCCACCTATAAAACCCCAAATTATACCAGTTGCTAATAAGATGATTTCTGATGGAATTGGTACTAATAAACCTTGAACACCCATGATTATTAAGAAAAGCAAAATTCCTATGAATCCCAAATTGAATATTGGATTAACGAACCAATCTACAATTAATCTATACAAAAAAGTCTTATCAACAAAATAAATGTAATAAAGCAATAATAACGACAAACCAATCAAAATAATAAAGATAATGATGTAAATGATCGTTTTAACATCAAATTGTGAAAAATTAAATAAATTCTTAAAATATCTGATAACTTTCTTTGAAAATTTATCTGATTTAAAATTTTTATCTTCAGAATCTTCCATCATGATTCACATTTAAGAAATTTTAAGTAAGAATATTAATTTAAGCTTAAATAAAAATTATATTTTTTGATTTAAAATATAAAAACCCTAAAGAACCTTTAGAATCATGACGATTAAACCTTATGTTTTTGGACATCGCGGAGCAATGGGCTATTGTATAGAAAATACAATAGATTGTTTTAGAAAAGCCGTGGAAATGGGCGCAGGAATAGAAGCGGATCTCCAGAGAACCAAGGATAATGAAATTGTTATATTTCATGATCCTGCTTTTAGGAACAACTCAAGATGGTATAGCATCAAGAGTCTAACTTTAAAGGAATTAAGAGCAATTGAATTCAAAGATAAGAGAAGAATACCTCAATTAAAAGAATTATTTGAAACCTTTTTGGATGGTCCAAAATCTTTAAGGTATAGTTTTGATATAAGTGACTATAAAGTTGGGCAAGCTTTAATAGAAACAAGCAAACAATATGGATTGCTTGAAATAATTGAAATAACAGATACACGAATTCACGTTTTAAATAGACTGAGAAAATTTGATAAATCTGTTAAATTAATATTGACTTTACCTCATAATATAGTAAATATTTCTCCAGAAAATACCAATTTTACTAAACTTAAAGAGATTCGTGTAAAAACAATAAACCTAAGGTCCAATCGGGCGAAATTAAACAATTTTAAGACTATTATTGATAATGGGTTTAATTGTTATGTTTGGAACGTGGATTCAAAAATTATAATGAAAAGAATATTAAATTTAAATTATAAAGGAAAATATGTCAAGGCACTTTATACAGATTATCCCGATATCCTTATAAATTTAAGAGACCAAATTTTTCCTTAACAAGTAAACCTATAAATAAAAAAAATAATGAATAATTTATTATGAAATTTTCAAAAATAAATACATGTCTTTTAATAGTAATAGTTTTTTGGGCAGTCTTGGCAATAATATTTGGCTTTACTGATTTAAACATATCAATTGCTGTTGTCGATTCAGCATCCACTTGGGGAAATTTTGGAGCAGATTATGGCGAAGCTCCTGGCTATGGATTAATTGCTATTGCTTTGGCTACATTTTTTGGTAGTTATATCAAGGACGTTAAAAAACAAAAAATTCTTGGGTTTATTGGTGTATTTGTTGGAATTTTAATTATCATTCTCACATGGGGAGATGATGTAAGTGATCAAGCATTAGGTTGGACATTAGTAGTTTCATTATTAGCCTATATCATTTATACTTGGAATAAAGATTGGAAGAATTATAAAAAAATTGCTTCCGTGATATCCCTTCTTGCTGTAATTAATCCATTAATTATTGTACAAGTTATAAAAGTTCTATGGGGCAGAGTTAGATTTAGAGATTTGGCAGTTGATTATAGCAACTTTACACCTTGGTTTATCCCGAATGGAATTACTGGAAATCATAGTTTTCCTAGTGGTCATGCTGCAATGGGAATAATGTTTTTACCATTACTTATCCTTGTAAAAGATCGAAAGAACTCAGATCCCATAAAAATACTAACATATCTCTTGGTTATTGGTTGGGCACTTTTCGTTGCTTTCTCGAGAGTCGTTGTTGGAGCTCATTATGCTTCTGATGTTTTATTCTCAATAGGGATTGGTACTGTAACTACGATTCTTCTATATAAAAAGTTCTATGCTACTTGAATTATTTGATGCATGTATTTTATTTTAATTAAAAATAAATACTGGAAATTATGAGAGAAATAGTTAAAAATATCTTTCATTTAGGTGATTCTGGATGTTCTGTTTATTTGGTTGACACCAGAAGCGAAGATGGCTTGGTTCTTATTGATTGTGGAATGTCTTTAAGTTTGATCAAGGATATTAATGAAATAGGCTTAGATCCATTAGACATAAAACATTGCATTTTGACTCATTTTCACATAGATCACATTGCTGCATGTGCCAAACTGAAGAAATTCAATAAAAAAGTTAAGTTTTATGCTCATGAATTAGATGCTGAAGCGATTGAAGAAGAAGGACACGATGATAAAACTGCAGCAGGATGGTATGGCGTGACTTATAAACCAATAAAATTAGACAAATATTTAACAGGAGATATCGAAGTATTAAGGTTTGGAGATCTTGATTTTCAATGCATTCACATACCTGGTCATACTCCAGGTTCAATTGCAATTTTACTTGAATTGACCAATCCAAACATTAAGATATTATTTGGTCAGGATTTGCATGGCCCAATAATTCCTGGTGTGTCTAATTTTGAGGATTATCAAAATTCTCTAAAAAAATTACTTGAACTAGAGGCAGATATTCTCTGTGAAGGGCATTTTGGGATATATCAGCCAAAAGAGCGCGTAAAAAATTATATATTACAATATATTAATGAGAAGAAATGATTTCAAGTGATTTAATGCTAACTTTAAAAATATTAAGAATTGCATTTTTTTTTTTAAAATTTTTAAATTTATAAGGAGTAATTTGATCATAAACATTAAATATTGAAATTATCATGAGATTTGATACTTTTTTTGAATCATTTAAGGAAGTCTCTAGGAGATTTCAATATGATTACATTTACATTGATGCTTTTTTTCTAACAATATGGATAGGGATGCTCATTAAAAATAAAAAATGGCATGCAATTTTATTTGGAATTTTTACAGGAATTATCGTGTATCTTATTGATGCCGTTTTTTGGTGGAACTTACCTGCGGGAAAAAATTATCCTACTGGCACAACAATAAGAGAATACTGGATTGGTGGTGTGAAGATGCCCCACCCACTTGGAGATTATTTCTGGATTAAATTTGGTGCGGATTTCATGATGTGTTTCTCCTATTCGATGTTTGCTTTTTGTTGGTTATGGATAATGTTTGAAAACTTTGAAAGTAAAAAAATTAAGGAGACAATTAAATATACATTGATCTTTTTTGGTTCATGGCTTTTAATTCCATTTTTATCACTTCTAATTCCATTAAATGATACAATTGTCTACACGGTTCGACACATGGAAACTCAGATGACTGTCTGGGTGATAAATGTTATCATAGGTTATTCAATTCTAATCTTAATTTATGGAACAAACCTGTTTAAGAGTAAAAACATTAGAGTATTATTTTATGTCTTCCTTGTTGGCTGCTTAGAGTCGTTTTTCATGGAATTTCCCCTCCTCATAGCTGGAATTCGGTCATTGGGATTTCTTTTCCTAATATTTGAGGTCTTTTTCTTGTTTAATCAGGGAGCTCCATACTTATACATCTTATACGATAAAGTACTTCCACTCATCAGCAAAAAAATATCGAGTAAAAAGAAAATTGTTGAAGAAATTCTCATTCCAGCTTAAAAAAGAAAATCATATCCGGCTTTTAATCAATTTTATATTATTTTTAAGTACTTTCACTAATGGATGTTTTTGAAATTTATTCTTAACCAAGATTTGTAGGGCTTCTTTGTGTTTATTTAGTGCCTCGATATAACTCTTTTGTTCATAATAAGTTAATCCTTGCTTGTAAAGCGAATCTGCCATTCCTTCAATATTATTAAGGTTTTTATATATAGTTAAGGCCAATTCGAATTTTATCCAAGCTTCAGCATAATCTCCATTATTTAAATCTATTAGCCCCAAATTACTGTTGTATTGAGCGATCTTCACCTGGTCATTTAATTCTTCAGCAATTTTTAAAGCATTTTCCAATCTTTCTCTTGCTATCTCATAATCTCCTATATTTATATAGATCAATCCAATCATGTTCAATATTTCAGCTTTTAATTTAGAATCGCCAATTTTTTCAGAAATTTTTAGAGCTCTATCAAATAATTTTAAAGAGTCGAAATATTTTTCTTGATCTCTATAAATCATTGCCATATTAAAGTAAGTTTCTTCCATCTCTCTTGATTCTCCAAGAAATTGATAGAATTTCATCGAACGTTCGTACCATCTTAAAGCTTCAGTATATTTTCCTTGATCTTGAAATATTAATCCTACTCTACTTAAACAATTTGTTTTATTCGTAATATCCCCTAATGAATCAAAGATTTCATAAGCATTGTTATAATGAATCAATGCATCCTTGTATATTCCTTGTTCTTGCAATATTGAAGCAATCTTGAATAATGAAGTTCCTTTACGGTTTTGATCATTAATACTTGAAGCTAATTTCAGAGCCTCTTGAAAGTATTTTGTAGCAACAGAATATTGGAATTGTTCCTGATGAATTTTACCAAGAATTATTTTACAATCAATAACACTTTCTACATTATCGATCATTTCGAATAATTCTAATGCTTGCTTAAGATAATTAATTGCGTCATCATATTCGTGTTTTTCAAAATATAATAGCCCAATCTTCTCGAGAATGTTTGCCAATCCACTTGGATTATCCAATTGGTCTTGAATTTTCCTTGCTTGATGAAAATATTCAATTGCTTTTTCATATTGCCTCCAATTAAAATAAACATTTCCTTTATTGATGAGCCTTTCGGCTTTTCCTTTTAAATCCCCAAGTTTTTCATCAATCTCAAGAGCTTCTTGAAATAAAGAAAGTGCTTTTGCCAAATCTTCTTCGTCAAAATATATGAGCCCAATTGAATTCAGAATATCTGACTTTTTCATTAAATCGCCTTCTCTTTCTGCAATTTCTAAAGCTTTACCAAAATTTCTTAAAGCTTCTGGATAATGTTTCTGCAATTTGTAAATTTCTCCAATTACTTTTAAAATGCTCAATTGTTTTTGAGGATCATTTAACTCTTCAGCAATTAATAAGCTTTCTTCGTAATATTTTAGGGATTCAAGAAAGTTCCATTGATTTTTAAATATTTCTCCAAGAATATTTAAACAAGTTGCTTTTTCGCGCAAATCTCCAATTTGATCGGCAATTTGAATCGCTGTTTGTAGATTTTTAATTGCAGAGTCATATTTACTTTCATAATAATAATTCAACCCTATAAGATAAAGACTTTCGATTCTCCCTTTAAAGTCATTTTCTTGAGTAAATAATGAGAGAGCTTCTTCGAAATTTTTGAGTGCCTTGTTATATTCTCCTTGATCTTGAAATATTGAACCCATTTTATTCAATACTTTTGCTTTTTTATTATTTAACTTTAATCTATTTGCTATTTCCAAGGCATCTTTATATCGATTTAGAGCTTCAGAATAATTTACTTGCTCTTGATAATATAGACCAATATTTATTATTGATTCAAGCATACCCTTTAAATCAGCAATATCATCTGAAATTTCAAGAGCTTTTTGAAAATATTCAAGAGATTTATTGAACATTCTCTGTTCTAAATAAATTTGACCAATGATGTTTAAATACTGAATGATTGCATTTTTATTTTTAGACTCCTCTAAAAGTGATAAGATTTTTTGAAAACAATTTAATGCTTTATCATAATCCTTTTGCTGCTTATAAATTAAGCAAGTGTTCTTCAATACCTCAATCCTGCTATCTAAATCCCCTAATTCTTTATAAAAATTATTAGCTCTAGTAAGCCACTCAAGAGCATCCAAATATTTATCTTGTAATTTATAAATTAATCCAATTTGAGTTGTTAATACGGCTTGCATCTTTTTATCTTCACTTTCTTCAGCTAATTGAAAAGCTTCTTCAAAAAATTCATGAGCTCTTAAATAATTCCATTGATCCATGTAAATTCTTCCAATATTATACAATGCTTTCATTTTTCCCATTGTATCATTAATACTTTCACATATTGATAAAGAGCTTTTACATTCTTCTAATGCTGTTAATGAATTACCTAAAAGATGTTCTACAAATCCAATTTCATTTTTCAGTCGAGCTACTTCTTGTTTATTTTTAATTTTCTCATTAATTGCTAATGCTTCTTTAAAAAATTCTAAAGCTTTTTGAAAATTGCCCTTTTCACTAAAAACCTTTCCCATATTAGCCAAATTATTTGCTTTTTCTTGTAAGTTCTTAAGTTTATCATTAATTTTAAAGGAAAGGTTGAAAATATTCAAGGCTCTCTGGTATTCATTCTTTTTTAAATAGATTAATCCTAATTGATTTAACATCTCAGCCTTTATTGATGGATCATTTAATTTTTCGGCTATTTTAGTAGCTTCCCTTAAATATAAAAGAGCCTTGTCTAAATCTCCTTTATTCTCATATAATAACCCTAATTCTTTAAATATAACTGCTCTCTCGCTTAAAAGCTTAGACTTAAATTGCAACTCAAGAGATCTTCTTAACCATTCTCTCGTATTATCAAAATCAGATGCTTTTGCGTATATTAAACCTTTATTTAATGCTGCTATGACTTGCCATTTTGAATCTTTTTCCTCAGATGCCACATTAAATAATTCATCAAAACACCTGATCGCGTCATAATGTTGTCCAAATTTAGAGTAAATCATTCCTGCGGCTTGTAATTGCTCTTTTTCATCAATTTTATCATTAAAATTTTCTGTTAACCATGTTTCATAGTCAATAAAATTTTCATCAGGTTTGATTTCAATTTCTTTATCTACATGTTTCTTTATCAATTCTAAAATATTGATATTTACTCTGAAAATCTTTAATTTTTCATTAAATTCTTTTATTTCTAATAAAATATTGTCTATATCATCCAGTTTATTAGCTTGAGATAAATTCTTTTTACGTATCTCTATAACTTCTTCTATTTCCTTTTTTTCTTCGACATGATTGATCCAAAAAATTTCTTTTAATCCTGAGAGAGCTTTTATTGTAGGAATAATATCATCATCATTTCGTCCAGAATAACCCATTACAATAAGGGAGCGTTCTTTTGTGGCTGAATCTAAAAATCGGGCTTTAAATGGTTCTAATTGAAAAAGACCCTTATTTTTTTCAGCATTTCCCAAAACCTTTATGGTTTTAACTAATTCTTTCTTAGTATTGGCTCCTGTTATGAAATTTTTAGGCGAACCGTGAATCTTTCCAATTAGATAACGCTTGGTTTTAATATAATTTTCTACATTTTTTACTTTATCAAAATCTCTTTTAGTTATTAGTGGAATGATTTTCTTTTTTGGTACTCCATCTCTTAATAAAGCAAGTTCTATTAGAGGATCAAAATTAGTTGTCATTACCAAGCTTCCTTCTTTTAACATTCTTGCAATGAAAAAATGCACTAAATTAGGGTTAGTAAACTCATTAAAGTATTCAATTATTTTCAAATTCTCATCAAATACTTCTTGTAGAACACTTAAAGTTTTTTCTAATTTAATATTCTCAATTGATAATATTTTTTTTACTTCAGATTTATTTAAAAAGAACTTTATAAGCGTTTCTATTATTTTTCTCCCAATTGGTGCATTAGATGGTTCAATTGAAGAACATCCCGCACCAATCAAGAATACAAGGCTTTCTGGAGTTTCTAAGAAATTTAAATGGTTATTTATAGATTTAGTTTCCAAATTCTGCATTAGTTTCGCACTTAAATGTTTTTAGTTTGTAGTAAGAAGATGATTTATTTTCGTTCTTAAATAATTTTTGGTTATAATTCAATTGATCCGTGTTCTACTTAATAATAAAATTTGCAAATTTATATGATCAATTTTAAAATAAAATTTAGAGATATCAATATGGAAATCATTTTCTTTAGGATAACTTGAAAAACTTTATAATTTCCACTTTTACCTCATTAATTTCAGCATCATCAATTAAATAATGGTCCATTGATTTAATTTTAGTTAAGCTTTTGTTTGCATTAATATTTTTTAAAACAAATTCGATTTCTTCAAAGCTCGTTAATTTATCTTTTTCTCCCCATATAATTTTCACGTGATTACATTTAACCTTCCCTAAGATATCATTTAAGTTAAAATCATCTTTTTTTAATTCTTCTTTAGTTTTTTTTATGAATTCTTCCACATTTTCGATTCCACTTACATTTCCAGGGAGAAATTTATTGATATATTGTAGAGTTTCAACTAATCTTGGATCATTTACACGTTTAGATACATCAATTATGGGACTCAATAACAATAATTTACTTATAAAAGACTCTTTAGAACAGGCTATTAATGCAATAAATGCTCCAAAATCATGGGCAAGAATATTTATGTTTTCAATTTCAAAAATTTTCTTTTTTGCCATTAACTTAACAAATTTTAATACCTGAGTTGCATCTTTTACTTGCGATTCTATAGAAACTTTTCCTTCACTTATTCGATATCCCCTAAAATTAAAAACTAAAAGAGAATAACCCTCATTTAATAAGTAATCATGATTCTTTATTAGCTCTTCTAAAGTGAATAATTGAGGAAATCCATGAAAGTAAATTATCAATGGATAAGGTCTAGCGAACCTTTCAGGAGGAAAATATAAAATACCACGCAATATTTGATCATCTATTTTTATTTGTACTTCTGATACTTCATAGGGACCATCAAATTGTTTTTCTTGAAACTCTATCGTTTTCACCTTTAATAATGTATAAGAATTACCTATTTTTCTAATATTTAATAATCTAAAACAAAAGAAAAATGATTTGATTTAAAAATCTAAACGATGATTTTTCAAGACTGGCATACTCATAGCTCACTATGCAGGCACGCAATAGGCAATCTTGAAGATTATGTAAAATCTGCAATTAATAAAAATTTGAATTTAATCGGATTTAGTGCTCATTTTCCCTATGAATTCTTGAAAGGTATTGAAAATATTCCATATGAAGCTTATGCCATGAAATTGGAAGATTTATATGGTTATATTAGAGAAGCTGAAAGATTAAAGAAAAAATATGAGAATCAAATTGCCATAAGAATAGGTTTTGAAATTGATTATATCAAAAGTCAAGAAAATTCTTACAAAAAATACATAAAAGACCATGTTAAAAAATTAGATTATATTATTGGTTCAATTCATAACTTGGAAACGGAATTTGGATTGTTTCCCTTTGATGATGAGAATTTTCTCTTCCTATATTCGAGATTTGATAAAATTGATGAGATTTTTGAGCTATATTATGAAACTCTTAAAAGCATGGTTGAATCTAAAATGTTTAAATTTGATATCATAGGCCATTTTGATTTACCTAAAAAATTTAATAAGAAACCCATTAATAGGAGAAAAATTTCAAAATTAATTGATGAAATTTTAGAAATTGTTAAAGAAAAACAGATTATAATTGAATTAAATTCTAGTGGATTAAGAAAACCAGTAAAAGAACAATATCCCAGCACGGAAATTCTTAAAATAATGAAAAGTAAGGAAATTCCGACATTATTAGGGTCAGATGCCCATAATCCAAGAGAAATTGGCTATAAATTTAAAGAAATGGTATTGATTTTAAAAGAATTAGGCTTTAATAAACTTGCCAATCTTGAAAAAAGGAAAATGAGCTTTATTCAAATATAATTATTGTAAAATTAAAAACATCCTTCATTAAATATTAGGCAAGAATATTAATGGTTAAAAACAATTTTTTCATGATTTCATGATGAAATTATTTATAATAAAATATTGAGACGAAGAATTACTCATTCAATTTTCCTAGATCTGAGCCAGCTTTCCATGACTAAAGATCTTAGTAGTTTTAAATGCTTGGGATCCCGAGTATGTAATACTAAATGGTTATTTTCTTCATTACCAATTATTGCGAACATTAATTCCTCTCCATCTCTCTCAATCAAGTACCTATCTTGTCCTTCATACAATCTAATGGAGATATTATCCAAACTCTCCAATTCCTCTAATAATTCTGCATCTTCTTCTAAACCAGGATTTAGAGAGCAAGAAACTTTCATGCTTACAGAAGATCTCAAGTCATATAAGTGTAATTCTTGTAAATCTTTTATATCCGGAACGGCAATCGTGACATTGTGTACGGCTTCGTTAAGGATTTCACGCATTTTTTCAAGAATTAACGATTTAGGTATTTCCACATTCGTCCAATCAATAATTTTTGCTCCCGATGCTGCGGCTAGTTGATTTCTTAGAACTTCATTTTCTTTTTCCAATGCTTCTAAATCTTCATCTGCTTTTTCTAATTCTTCTTTTAATATTTCTAATTTTTCCTTTAATTTTTTAATTTCTTCATCTTTTTCTTCAAATAAATCCTTGTCTATGGTCGATTCTTCAAGTTGCTTAATTTTTTCCTCCTTGAGTTTTATTGTTTTTTCAAGAGTTTCTATTTTTTCTTCTTTTATTGAAAGAGAATTTTCAAGCGTTTCAATTTGCTCATCTTTTAATTTTAGAGAATCTTTTAGTGTATTAATTTGATCATCCTTTAATTTTAAAGAATTTTGAAGATTATTTATGAGGTCATCCTTTACTTTCAATTGCTCGTCAAAAAACTTTATCTGTTTCACTTTATCTTCAAATTTCTCTAAAGACTTTTTTAATAATTCAATATAATCATTTTTTTCCTTAAGTTCTTCTTGAAAATCAATGAGTTGCTTTTCTCTCATTTCCAATTTTGCTCTTAATGATGCTTCGGGATTATTATCTTGACTCATTTTGATTTCCTTAATAGCATTCGATAAAGTATCTTATATATAAGAGATTTATGAATAAATATAGTACTACATGTTTATAATTCTTTTTTTTACTTCATGTCCTTTTATACATGATTAATATAGATATAGTTTAATGTTTAATCTCTAAATACCAAGAAATACTATCATCTAATTTTATAAAAATGTTATAACCGATAAACTAAGGACCAAAACTCATTTATCATATTTCTTGCTTAGGACATTAATTTTAAAATCAATAAAGACTATATTATTTTCATGGTGCCAGAAAAGAATATTACTCGATTAGAAGATGATCTCAAGAATCTTATATCTAAAAAGTTAGAGACCAATTCAGGAATTTTAGGGATTACTGTATCGACACATGGAGGCACCCATTTAGCAAGTATTTTTAAAGGAAATATTAAATTAACAAAAACTGAAATATCAGCAGCCAGTAGCAGCTTAATATTTTTATCTTCTAAAATTCTCTTAGATTCATTAAATCAACAAATTTCTTATAATTTAGTAACTGGTAAGAACAACCTAATTCTTTCCATTCTTACAGAAAATATAACTTTAATCGCTTATCTTAATAGAGAACTTGCGGAACTTGAAGGTTTAGATTCTTACATCAATTCATTAAAAAATCTAGCTATTCAATTATCAGCAATCGTAGAAACCTCTGATTTAATTAAGGAAGAGATTTTTGTTGCATTAAAAAGGGCAATTCCAAACGCTTTAGTAATAGCCATTATCACTAAAGAAGGTTTGCCTATTAAAGTACAAGCAACCATGCCAGAACCAATATTGTCGGCAATGATATCTGCTATCTACAACTTAGCTGCCGTTTTACTAGATGAAGAACTTGAATATTCAATTATTGGAGGGGAAAACGGTTCAATTATAATACATAAACTAGATAATAACAGAATTTTGGCAATAGCAGTTCCAGAGGCAGATGAGAGAAAATTAGGTAGTTATGTAGCGAAAATAAAATCAATTTTAGTATGAGGACTCATTCATTATCAAATTGATTTTATTTGCTATTTTTAAAGCTCCCTTATATGAACTATCATGATCATCATCCACGTTTAAAATAGTACAAACAGGATCCCCCTTTTTAGCTCCTTTTTGCGGAAGTGTTTTGTCGTGTACATTTTTTAAATTATTAATTTGTTCTAAGTGGAGCTCATTTAAGTCTTTGGAAGCATACATGATTAATTTAGTTGCATATTCAATTTTAGAAATTGATTTTAGATGATTAACTATGTTTTTCCATTTAAAAGTTTCAAAACTTTTTACGTGTAGATCTAATAAATTTATATTCAAGCTACACTCAGATGCTCTTATTGATCCTGGAATTCGAGGATTAATTTCCATAAAAAAAGGATCATGATCTCTTAAAACATAGTCTATCCCGTTTATACCTTTCAATCCTAATTCAGAAGCTAATCTTAATGATATTTTGGTAATTAAATCTTTATCTTTTTTTGAAATTTTTGCAGGTACTACATTTCCACAGTAAAAAAAGTTAGAAGGAGGGTTTGAAACTTTTTCTCCAATTAATTGTTGATTAATCGAAATTATTTCTGATTTGATACCATTTGAAATGAAAGTACAACTAACAGGAATTCCCTCGATATATTCTTGGACTAACCAATCACTTAAATTTATCTTATTCTTAATCATTTTCCATTTTTCTTCCTTTAATTCGGTCCTATTTTTTATTTTCTTAATACTAATGCCTCCAGAACTATGTTTCTTTTTTAGAATGATTGGAAAGGTAAAATCAAAGGATAAATCATCCACGTTTTCTAAGTTGCATGTTAATGGTACTGGAAAATCATTCTCTTTTAAGATTTTATGGATAAGATTTATGTCTCTTGCCTTTTCAATTATTTTTAGATCATTGTTTGTATTTTTTATTTTAAGACCTAATTCATTAATTTTTTCTTCAAAAACTCTTCTTTCATTGATTGCATCGTCTAATCCACTCCCAATAAGGAAATAATCTATATTAGGGTATTTTTTAAGCATTTCTAAACCGAAGTTAATGAGATAAATGTCAAAATCCTCTTTAAGAGCTTCATAATTGGAATTTAATCTTTCTGTAATGATGATTGAATCCTTCACGTAAGGAAATAAGTCAATATCTCCAAAAAAATCAACCACGTAAACATCAAATCCTGATTGCTTTAATGAAA
The DNA here is from genome assembly GCA_964538145.1 of uncultured archaeon. Classification (GTDB taxonomy): domain Archaea; phylum Asgardarchaeota; class Lokiarchaeia; order Sigyniarchaeales; family SOKP01; genus SOKP01. The sequence continues at coordinate 29,781 of CAZIEC010000003.1, read as the reverse complement.
ATGCTAATGGACGCGTGTTAAAACCCAAGACCAAAATTGATTTTTTATCACTCATTTTTAAAAAATCGCGTGAAAAACAAAGTAAATAGATCTTTTATAAGATCTTTTTTAATTCAAGTATTAAACTTTTAGGGTTATATCTATCAAATTGAAAAATTTCAGCTTTAGCATAAGTTTTAAAATTCTTTTTAATTTGATCAGCCGCAAATGTGTTTACACCGAGAGCCCTTGTAGCATAGCTTTTCTTTGGTTCAAGAACAACTATGTGAACTCCCTTTTTATTTAGAGATTTTGTCAACTCTTTTAATTCATTGATGATTAATTTATAATCACTTTGAACTTGAGCTATTAGATCTGGATATTTTACAGAAATATTAGCACCACAATCAGAACATATGAAAATAACTGGAATAACATTTCTATTTTTAAGTTTTTCAGCTTCAATCAGTTTCATGCATTTTTTTAATGCCGCAGCCATTGGTGTGTATGATCTCCCTTCAATTTTCTTAAGTTTTCCTATGGCACTCTTAAAATTAACTGTAGGCTTCTGCAAAACTATTGCTTCCTTACCTCTAAAGATTATCAAGCTGATTTTATCTTTTTTTCTATAACCTTCTTTTTGTAAAGACATTATTACATCCGTCATCTGCTTTATGACATAGTACATTGATGCCGAGCTGTCTAACACGAAAAATAGAACTAATGGAGCCCTGTATTCATAGATTTTATCCATTAAATCATATTTATCAAATTTTAATGGAAACTTTAAATCTGTTCGATTGTAGATTGTATTTTTCAAAAAATTTCTTATTGTTGCATCTAAAGCTAAGCTTTTTGGACGATTTAATGGCGCTCTATAAGAAACATATCTTCCTTTTTGGCTTGAAGCGATTTTTATTCTTCTCCCAATTCCCCTTCCACCATAATCAGAAACTTTCCTATCCTTTCTAATATTGTCTAAAATTGAAGTCATCTTTTTTTCCATCTTGTAAATTAAAGGCATCGCCGTGTTGAGGTTGTTTTTAAAGAAATTAAAATCAATTTCCTCACGAGGGATGTCTTTAACTTTCCATCCTCCAGCTGGTTCGGGAGTTCTCTTTTTGTTATCAGGATATTTAGGAGGGGGCAATTTTTGTTCTTTAGTTTCTGGGATCGATACTTTCTTGGGATCTATTGATTGCCTTTTAAATTCTTTTTGAGGCGTATCATCATATTTCATTGGACCTTCAGTTTCCCTATTTGGTTGATATGCTTTAGGATCTTCATATGCTTTCTGAATTTTTCCATATACTTCCGTGATCTTTCCTTTAATTTCTTCTGGAGTCATTTCATAATGGAGTGATTGGATGCGGTGTTCAAAAACTAAATCTAAAGCAACATTCAAGTCTTCTTCCTCTATGTGAGTTCTCCCATTAAATGCAGCATGAGCCCGGGCACATCTAATAAAAGTAATATCTGCTCGCTGAGAAAAGATTCCTAACTCATTTACAATCATTGATACAAATTCATAAACCGTTGCGGGAATCTCTACTTGTTTTAAAATTTGTCTAGCTCGAACTATTTTATCTCTTAATATTTCTTGCTCCTTTTCAAATCTTTTAATGAATTCTTTTGGATTATCATTGAATTCAATAACTCGTTTTGTAATTTCTGCTCTCAATTTAGGATCACGAGGAGCTTCGATTTTTACTTCTAATCCAAGGCGATCAGCTATTTGAGGCCTAAGATCACCTTCCTCTGGATTCATGCTCCCTACTAAAACAAAACGAGAAGGATGTGATACAGAAATCCCCTCTCTTTCTATAATATTTACCCCAGAAGCAGCAGCATCTAAAAGAACATCGACAATATGATCTTGTAATAAATTTATTTCATCCACATAGAGTATTCCCCTATTTGCTTTTGCTAATAGTCCAGGATGCAAGCTCTTGATCCCTTCACTAATTACCTTATCTATGGATAATGAACCACAGACCATATCTTCAGTAACTCCTAAAGGAAGGTTTACAATTCGCATTTTTCTTGTTATTATTTCTAAATTATTATTTTTTTTCTTTTCTCTACATTCTTCACATAAATCTTCTAAATCTGATTTTGGATCACAAGAAAAAGTGCATCCTTTAACAACTTCAATTTTTGGCATCACATCGACCAAAGAACGAACCGCAGTAGATTTGCCCGTTCCTTGTTGTCCCGTTAATAAGATGCCTCCTATTTGGGGGTCTATGATGTTGAGAATGAGCCCCAATTTCATTTTATCTTGACCTAATATTGCTGTAAAAGGAAAATTTATTTTTTTCATCGTGTAAATCGAACTCTTTAATAATTCTTTTATAATCTTTTACTTAAATAATCGTTTAAATAAAAAAATGTCCAAGTAAAATAAAGATTTTCCTTTTTTTACACGGATTACAAGTAGGTAATTAAAAATGAGTGGATAAAAATAAAATACGATACTTTAAACGACTTTCTTTAAATTCTCAATTTTTTCATCTAATGTTGATATGGTTTCGTCCCATCTCAACAATATTTCGTTTACCTTAGGAATGACTGCATCTCTCTCCTTGTATTCCAAGTAATCCATGAACTCTCTGATATTTTCGATTTTAATATAAGTTTCAGCAACATATTTTCTGATTTCTTTTACTTGATTATCTAATACTTCAGAAATTCTGTGTGATTCGCCCGTTCGGGCTAAAGTTTTTAGATATTCTTCAGTACCTAACAGAATGGATTCTAATTTATTGATTCTTTCATCAATAAAGCTCTCATAAACTTCATAGATATTATCTTTTGGAAAGAAATTCGTAATGTCAATAATAAATTTTTGAGTAAGTTTTACTAATTGGTCTAAACTGTCATACCCTTCAATCTTATAATCTACTTCATGATATGATGCTTGAATTCCTTTGGAGACATCATCTAATCTAAAAATTTTAAATCCAGGATCGTTCTTTAACTGCTTTACAGGATCTCCTTTTTTATTGGGTAATTCTATTTGACGTAATAATCTTTCAGGGTTAAATACTAAAGAAATTGCTAATGGATTGTGTTGTTGATATGAAAGAGTTGTTTTAATATCTATATGACTCATCATCACTTTAAAACCTGGATGACTATGCCACCATCCTACAATGAATTCATTTCTTTCATAAGCTTCTAATTCAATCTCAGATGCAACTATCATGTCTTCATCGCTCCACTTATATTGATCGATAACTGCATCTTTATCTAATTCTTGATGCATGATGGGATAAGCTTTCGAGATTATCACATCATTTCCCTCGTTTTTTCCTATAAATATTCCGCTAACTTCCAACCAATCATCTCTAGGAATTTTCTGATTGGCAAATCTAACGCTTGCTGCTACAATAGTTAAATATGCTTTTTTTGGTATGATGACTGTCATGAAAGAAACTTTAATTATAATTTTCTTAATTCATTACATAAAACTTAGGTTATTTATGTATTTTTTTTTAGAAACATAACATAATTTAAATTAAAATTTTTACATATAATATACAGAATAAAATCAAATATTTTAATTGAAAAAATAACGGATTATCATGTCAGAAAAAGGATTTGAGCCTCTCTCGAGCCAATTAGGAATTGCTGGGACATCATATAGACTCCAATTAGGTCTTATAAATGGTAAATGGGCTTCAAGATTATTAAAAGGTAATAATGTAATCGATTCGTACGTGTATAAAGATGAAGATATTACATCGTCTGGATTCCCCAATCAAAATATGATTGTTGGATGGGTTTTAAGAACTGTTGCAATCCCAAACATTAATCCACATCAAGTAATGAAAACAACTCAAGCATTAATTAAGCAAGCAATTCAAAATAAGGAACAAAAGAAGGTCATGGCACCAATCTCAGAAACTAAAAAAGTTGTATTGGAAAAAGTACCTGAAAGTGAATTGAAACGTCCAAAAGTTTCTGGTTGGGTTAAAGAGGAAGGAATGACGAGTAAAGAAGACTTGCGTCAAGCCTTTAAAGAAAGATTGATGGCAAAAAAAGAAGAAGTAGTTGGAACTACATCTTCCTCAACTCCAGTATCGCACTCCCATCCTTCTAAACCTGTTAAAATTATAAGACCTACTCGAGAATTACCTCCAATACCTGGATATGAACCTCCTTCTACTGATTCAAGAGTTTGCCCTTCATGTGGAAAAGATTTGAATTGGAAATTCTGCCCATATTGCGGTAAACCTCTACCATTTTAATTTTCTATTTTGTTTATTCTATTTTTAAATGAGTTTAATCATTTTTTAAGAAATTTTTTAAATTAATATGTAAATTAGTAAATTCTTTGTTCTTATTCCTCATTAAGGTTAAAAATTAATAAAAAAATATTCAAAGCAATATTGATATGATTAGTTTGGAGATCTGTTAAGATTAATTTTCATCCTTAATAAGTACAGCTTTAAAAAAGAATCCTACTATTAATATCTATAATGAAAATGAGATTTTATTTAAAGATTTAAAAGATTTAAAGAATTAATAATTAAAAGTAAAAAATTAACAAGAAAAAGTGAATTTTTTATGCCAAAGAATACTGAAGATATACCCGTAATCGTAAAACCGCTAGCTTATTACAAGATGCTCGTTCATGTACTTCGATTTGGATCTAAAGTCAAAGATCCTACACAATGTAAAGAAGTAATGGGAGGATTAATCGGACATATTGATGAAAAAGATGGAAAAAAATTTCTTATAATTGAAGATGCCATTCCGGTATCACATGGAGGAGCAATAGAGGTGAGATATTCTCCAGAACAATTGGGGGCTTTTGCAGAAATAGATAATAAAGTATTTGAAGAACACGGTCATGAAGGATGGTTTAGTTGTGGTTGGTATCATAGCCATCCCAATTTAACGCCTTTCTTTAGTGGCACGGACGTGCAAAACCAATTGTTTTGGCAAGCCAAAAATCCAAGTGGTATTGGCTTAGTTTTTGATCATAATTTGTTAGAAACCCCTGGAGATCCTGGGTTTAGAGCATTTAGACTAGATGATCCAACAAAGAGCAGGGGGTCAGGATATCATGAAGTTAAAGCTATTGTTGAACCTCCTGATAATGTTGATTTCTATAATAAAATAATTGAATTAATTCAGAACCTTTATACTGGGGAAGCTCCTATTTTAGAATTGAATGAAACAACTGATTTTTTTGAAGATTTGTACATCCCAAAAAAAGAAGATTTGATGGTTAAAAAACCAGAGTTCTCTGCTACAGCAATCATCAAATCTTTTCAAGAAGGATTTTCGCTATTCTTAAAGCACTCATTAGATCCATTCATGGACTTATTAAATAACTGGAGCCAGAAGTTATTGAAGAATGTATTTATTAATAACATGAATATACGAGAAGATTTAGTACAATTAAAATTGAATTTAAGTAAAAGCATGATGGAAATCCAAAAAAACTTTAATTATTCCTTGCATGATAAAATGAACAGTTTAGATTTTTATATCAGTGATAAACTTGACGTTTACAATGAAAAAATAGATAATTCAAAGAATTATATCGTAGATTTTTCTAATAAATTAAAAAATCTGTTAAAGGAATCGTTTAGCAAAAAACTTGAAGAAAAATTAGATGATTTTTTTAAAAAATTTGAAGAATCTTTAAATCTATTCAATAATAACAACGATAATCTTGAAAAAGTTTCTGAATTACTCAAAAATAACCGTTCTAACCTCCAAGAATTAACCAAAGAACTTGAAAGGGTCAAATCTCAAATTCAAGAGGATTTTTCGAAAATCAGTGATAAATTTGTTCAAAATATTTCAAAATATTTCAATAAAATTGATAAAGAAATACAAGCATTTGATGTAGAAACGAGAAAATTATTTGAAGATCTTAAGGCTATTGTTTTAATCATCGAGAGCACTAAGGAACCTATTTTTAATAAGATTAAATCATTAGAAGAAGAAAGAGAAGAATTAATCGCTAAAATCAAGGAATTGAAAAAGGAAAATGAAAATCTTAGCCAAAAAATTAAGAAATTCGAAAAGGAGGTCGATTAAATGGAAAATAATTTAGAAGATCAAGTTAATGAAAGTAAAGAGAAAGGCTTAACAACAAAGAGTTTGGATAAAATAATAATAAAGCCAGAAGCATTTAAGAAAATGATCTTTCACATTCTAAGATTTGGAAATTCTTTTTTAGAAACCCCCGTAGAAGCAATGGGAGTTTGTTTAGGAGAACAAGAAAATAATGAGAAGAATGTATTGATCGTGAAAGAATGTATTCCATTGACCCATGGCGACTATATTGAATTAGGTCTTTCAAGAGAATTGGAAGCTCTTTTAGATAAAATTAAAATGGAACATTCTAATGAATCATTACGGATCATTGGTTGGTATATATCGCACCCAAAATATGATTTGAAACTTACATCAGCAGATATTCAAATACATAGATATTTCCAAAATGATAATTTTCCAAATGCTTTTTGTTTAACTTTTGATCCCATTAAAGTTGAAAAAAAGAGCATATTTTCCTTTCAAGCATATCGATTTAAAGATCATAACAAGCATGATGAATTAATTGAGATTAATTGTCAATTAGAACCTCCTAAAACTTTAGAATTTTTTAAATGGGTTCAACATTTAGTAGAGAGCATTCAAAGAAAAGATCAAATTCTTATCCATGAATATGGAGAACATGTAAAACCATCTCAGGGTGATTTACAGGAGATTCCCTTACAAAAAAAGGAAATGGTTGAACAAGATATCGTAGAAATTGAAAATAAAATTCAATCTTTGAGTAAGGGGATAACAGATGGTACCATGGCTCTTGTAAATTCTTTTGCTCAACCATTTAATAAACAATTAGAACAATGGTTAATAGATGTTGAAGAGGGGAGTATTAAGGGGAGTAGATATCTTAAAAGTTCAATAAACCAATTAAAAACCACGATAAATAATGGATTAGAGGGATTACAAAATTATTTTGAAAAAAAATTCAATGAAATTTCAAATGTTTTTGTTTCTAGCATTTCAGAATCTTTAGATAATAGTCTGAAAGAACAAGAAAATTATAGGAAGTTCATTGAATCAGAATTAGAATCCTTGCTTTTGAAAATTAATGATGATATAAACAGTCAATTTGATAAAATTTCAAATACCTTTGAGAGAATTTTAGATGCAATTTCTTCCAAGATCAATCAAAACAGTGAAAAAATTCGAAATCTTGAAGGAGAGATTAATTCTAATGGAGAACAAGTTAAAGCCTGCGAAAATAAAGTTAAAGAATTTCATGAAGTTATCTTAGATTCTTTATCAACAAATTTTAACTCTACAGAAGATAATTTAATAAAATTAATCAATGATTTGGATGAAAAATTTAATCAAGTAGTTGAAAAAAGTACTAATACAAAAGAATTGATTGATCGCCTCCAAAAAATAGCGTCTGAATTCAGGCAATTAAGATAAATGATTAAAATTTAAATTTTTAAGATTTTTTACTAATTTTTAAAATTCCAAAGTAGATAAATTCGAGACTGGTAATTGATATTTTGGGATATTCGTGCTTAATCTCTTGAGCTTGTTTCTTTTTGCTAAATTGCTCAAAATCCTTCCTATTCTATCTACTCTAATATCAATTCCATAGTGTTCTCTCAAGACAGAATTAATCTTATATGATGATAAAATCACGACACTGGAGAGGTTCTTTTCACATAACATTTCAATTGCTTGTTTTACCAAGCTGATAATTCGTTCTTTATCGGTTTGATCCTCCATTATATTATAATTATTAAATAATATTTTTAAGCTTTACAATAGTACTCTTTTAATTTCGATGTTTTAAAACATAAATTATTTTACTCTTGATTATTATGAAAAATCTTAATTTTTTTAGTTGATAAGGAAAAAATTTATACAAAGAATTCATTGTCCAATATGATGAGTAAAAAATTATCAACGCATAAGATTAGTAATTTAATGCGTTATGTATATCGAAAAATATTTGTGAGAGAAATCTATTACGAAGGAAAAGAACCTCCTAAATCTTATGCTTTTGAAAAGAAATTTTTTTTAATATATGGATTATTCTTGTTTTATTCATTTATCTTTTTAACAGCATTAAATTTCCCAGATAACTTTATTATAAATATCTTGACTTTTGGAAATTCTTATTCTTTTGGTATATCGTTAATAGTATTATTTCTAACTCTTTCAGTCCTATACAGCCATGATAAAGTAAGAATTTTTATCTTTGAAAAAGGAACGATATTGAAACAAATAGTTCTTTATATTGGCATCCTTTTTTGTTATTATTATTTATTTTCTTATTTGCTTTATATTGGTATTAATTTCATAAGCATATTATTATTTTTATCCACAATTTGGCTCATATTGCTCAGCACGAGGTTTTATATTTATTCAAGAAGATTTGC
>CAZIEC010000003.1:0-21267 GCA_964538145.1 uncultured archaeon | reverse complement strand
CAATTTGGCTCATATTGCTCAGCACGAGGTTTTATATTTATTCAAGAAGATTTGCCACTAAAATTGAATCAAAATTTATTTCAAAATATTCAATAGTAAGAAATTTTATTGTTTTTATAACGCCATATTTCATTTTAGGATTATTGGTATTTATTGCTTTATTGTATAGAAGCTTGTTAGTATTTATTTCATTAGATTTTTTTGGAACTTTCATTCCCGAAAAAGCAACAATGATTTATACCTTTCAGATGCGTGTTATCATGCCATTAATCTACTGTAGTTTAATTCTCGCATTACTGTTTATTTTGCTAGAATTCATTTTCACCAGAAGAAAAGCAGAAACCAAAAGAGCTGGTTTATATGATAACTTCACTTTTTCTTTCATAATTCTTTTCATTTTCTTTTTTCAAATCTTGCAAATTTCCATTTATTTCATTTTACATAAAAATACTGTAGATGCAATTAAGAGCACGGTTGGAGCTACAAGCACCACAGTTACCTCAATATTCATTTTTGAATTCATAATTTCAATGTATTTCCTTTATAGAATAGTAAAAAAATTAGGAAGAAGCTTGGGATGGCAATTATTAATCTTTAAAAGAGATGGCTTAATTTTATTGATTTTAGGATGTGTTTTGGCGCAAACATTATCAAGATTTGCTCTTCAAACACAGGTTTCGAATCAAGAGATCACGCTAATAGGAAATATCTTCATGGCAAATAAATATATCATCTCAGTATTAATGATAATATTTCTCGGGGTAACAATATTAATTTATTACCTAAAGCCACATGAAACATCCATGTTCATTAGAATGTTAAAAGAAACCGTAAGCAAGGAAGAAAAAGCAATGAATAAGATCTATAAAATGATAAAAAGTGAATATATCAGAAGAGGTGAACCTTTTCCCGTAGAAATTTTAGAAAGAGATCTTATAAGGGCGACAAAATTGCCCAAAAAGAAAATTTATTCTCTAATAAAGGAATTATCGACCAAGGATATTAATTTGATGTTAATCAAGAAAAGAGAAAACAATGTTGAAAAAATATATATCGAATTTTTATCTATTACCGAAAGATTTGAAAAGAAAGAAATTGCAGATAAAAAGGTAAAAAAATTCTTAAGTGAAAAGTTAGTAGAAGCGATGTCTAAAAAAGAACAAGAACTTCTTAAAACACGATTAGATAATGAAAAAGACAGTCCTTCCATGCAATTTTTTTCATCTCTAATACAAAATTTAGATAAAAAACAAAAAGAACTCGATGATGAAACTAAGAAAAATATAACCTCAAAAATAACATTCAAGAAAAAAGGAATTCCTGAATCATTAAAACTGAAGATAATGGAAATATTAAGGAAAGAATACATTAGAAGGATTGAAGATATTGAAAAATTTCCCGATTTTCATTACTCAATTTCAGAAATTGCCTTGAAGATTCAAGAAGAAACAAGAATTTCTCCTGGAGAATTGTTTCCTATTTTAGAATATATTAGTAAAACTGATTTAGAATTCGAATTAATTCCAAATCCCCAACTGCCTGAAGACAAGAGAATTTATTTTTTTCCCCTTTCTGATGAAAGATTAAACAACTCGTTAAAAAATTTTCGGCCCAAAGAGTATAGAGAAATTCAAAAGTTAATCTTAAAATTATTTCTAAAGTATCTAAAAACCAAAAAGAATAGAAACTTCTTTAAGCAAATAAGGAATTCATTTTCAAGAAAAGGTGAAATGCAAGAATCTTGGAGAAATATTTACGCAATAATCGAAAATTATTATCCCAAGTTTAAAGAAACTATTCAGAAAATAAGAGATGGTAAAAATATTAATGAAATTTTTGCTATTTTTCCACGAAAAGATATAGAACTCTGAATTAATTAAATATAAATGATTTCATTCATATTTCTAACGAAACAAATCTAGTTATAAAGAATTAGAATGAAAAATCCTTTTTTTGGACTATCATCATTTCAAATTCTCGCAATGTTTAGAAGAGGTTTGTTCTATACTTATTTATCCATTTATTTACGAAATTTTTTAAACTTATCAGTTACAGAAACTACCTTATACGCCACACTCCCCATGATAATGAGCGTAATATTTCAGAACTTTGTATGGGGCCCATTAAGTGATAAATTCCAGAAAAGAAGAACTTTCATAATTTCTGGAGAAATTATTGCAGGAATTGGCACCATATTAGTTTGGTTAATACATCATTCATTTACAGATTATTATTTAGCAGGATATGTCATAATTATAGGGTTGTCTTGTGTTGAAATTTTTTGGTCAATGTCCAATATTGGATGGAGTGCATTGATTAGTGATTTATATCCCTCATTGGATAGAAGTAAAATAATGGGGCGATTAACGAGTATTGGAGGATTGGGACGAATGATTGGCATTTTTTTTGGAGGAATTCTTTATGATAATGGTTACGGATTTAGAAATGGAGATCTTTTCTTTATAGCATCTAGCATAATGTTTCTTTCCACCATTCCAATGTTTTTTACTCCAGAAGGAGGTATTATTTATGCTAAAAATGCTAAAAATGTTAATTTTAACACTGATAACAACGTTTCTGAAAGGTTTAGGTTCATTTTTTTCATGTTCATTCTATCATTGATTTTTATAAATTTTGGCAGAAATTCAATCGCTACTACTTATTCTCAATTTTTAGTCTTGGATTCTGGTTTTAACGTGGATAGTTTAACACTCAGTTTTATTGCCAATGCACGTTCATTTGCAGTACTTATAATAGGAATGTTTGCAGGATTGCTCAGTAAAAAGTTTGGTCATTCAAAATCTTTAATTTTTGGCATTTCTTTAGGTATAATTGCATTGATAATTACTGCAACCGCTTTTTACTTATCATTAATATTTGTAGGAAGTTTCTTAATGGGAACTTCAGAAGTTATTATTTATGCATCTTCATATGCGTTAGCATCTGATTTAATTCCACCCAAGTTTAGAGCCCGCTTTTTTGGGATATATAATGCCACTTTTTTCTTATCGTGGGGATTGGCTTCCACCATTATTAGTGGCCCATTAATAGATTATTTAATAACAATAATGAATTATTCAGAAGTCTTTTCATATCAAATATCATTCATGGTAGCCACTATTATCACGTCTATAGGACTTCTGATTTTTGTATTGTTGCATATTTATACAATATTCTTAAGAAAAAAAATAAAAAAAAATTAAATTAAAATAAGAGAATTATTTAACAATTTCCATTGGTTTTCCATGATGCGTGGGTATTGGTTGGGAACCACAAGAAGCACCCATCCAGCAAACTAATTGATCTCCCTCTTTATGCATTGGTTTTCCACAATGCATTGGTATATCTTGCTCAAAACCACATTCCACGCATTTTAATTTTCCCATATTATTTTCAACCTCCTTTACGGATATATTTTCTCTAACTTCTTTTTGATTTTCATCTAAAAATTTATCTGATTCCATCATTAGCATTAATTTCGGATCTGTGTTGTCATAATTCTTAAACTTCTCAGGATCTTTTTTAAAATGACTCTCGCAATTAGAACTACAGAAATAATAGATTTTACCTTTGTATTCAAAATCTAAAGCTTTTCCAGGATCTATTTCCATTCCACAAACAGGATCAATTACTTTTTCACGAGTGATTAATAATCTTTCTTCTTCGATTTGTTGAGGTGTTCTAGGATCATATCTCTTTAAAAATAATGCATTAACTACCACTGAAACTGAACTTGTTGCCATAAATACTGCCGCTAAATATGGTGGCAAAAAGAATCCGGTGATGTAATATAAAACTCCTGCTGCGAGTGGAATTCCAATAATGTTATAAATGAATGCCCAAAACAAGTTTGTTATCATCTTTTTATAAGTCTTTTTAGATAACTTGATGGCTGCAACAACATTTCTTAGATCTCCTCGCATTAAAACTATATCTGCTGTTTCTATTGCCACGTCTGTTCCTGAACCAATTGCGATCCCTACATCTGCTTGCGCTAGTGCTGGTGCGTCATTTATACCATCACCAACCATTCCTACAATCTTTTTATCATCTGACTTTTGCAATTTTTCGATGGTATATGCCTTTTCATTTGGTAAGACTTCTGCTAAAATATGACTTTCATCAATATTTAATTGCCTTCCAATGTTCAAAGCAGTTTGTTTATTATCTCCTGTAATCATGTAAATCTCTAAACCCATTTCTCGCAATTTTTCTAATGCATATGGCGCCTGATCTTTAATTTTATCAGAAATACCAATTATTCCCTTCACCTTTCCATTAATGCTAATGAATATAGATGTGATGCCTTGTTGTTGGAGTTCGAGATACTTATTTTCGAAATGATTGATGTCTATGTCTTTTTCGCTCATCAATCTATCATTACCAATTAATACTTCCTTATCATCAACGAAACAATGTATTCCTTTTCCCGGAATGGCATTAAAATTAGTAGGACTGTTTAATTTTAAACCTCTTTGATTAGCTTCTTCAATAATAGCCTTTCCAAGTGTGTGTTCCGAACCTAATTCTGCGCTTCCAGCATAATAAAGTAGTTCTTCTTCGGTAAAACCTGTACCAGATAACTCTTTTTCTGAAATTATGATTGAAACCTTTGGTTTTCCAACTGTTAATGTACCAGTTTTATCAAAAACAATGGTGTTAATTTTACTTATTGCCTCTAAAGAATCGCCTCCCTTAATAAGTAAACCATTTTCCGCGCCCTTTCCAGTTCCTACCATTACTGCTGTGGGGATGGCAAGACCAAGAGCACAAGGACAAGAAATAACGACTATTGATGTAAACACTAGTAATGATAATTCCAAGCCCATACCAGCAATAAGATACCAATATAAAAATGCACCAGTAGCGACCAACACGACAATTGGAACAAAATAATTGCTCACTTTATCGGCTAATTGTTGTTTGGCTCCTTTCTTACTTTGCGCTTCTTTTACAAAATCAATAATCTGGAATAGTAAAGTATCTTTTCCAACTTTTTCAGCAACCATGTGAATTAGTCCAGTTTGATTTACAGTTGCACCTATTACTTCACTTCCTATGGTCTTTTTTACATATTTACTTTCTCCAGTAATCATGGATTCATCTATCTTGGTCTTTCCTTTTATCACTTTACCATCTACAGGAATTTTTTCTCCAGGTCTTACTACTAAGACATCTCCAACTTCAATTTCCTCAATTGGAATTTCTATTTCTTTACCTTCTTTTAGTAGTGTAGCAGTTTTAGGTTGCAATCCTATGAGCTTTTTAATTGCTTCGGATGTCTGTCCCTTGGTTTTATGCTCAAAATACTTGCCAATTAATAAGAACGTGAGTATTAAGCTCATTGCTTCGTAGAAAACATCCCCAGAAATGAAAAAAGTTGTTAGAAGAGAATATACTAAAGCTGTTGTAGTCCCTAAAGCTACAAGGACATCCATATTTGCTGATTTATTTTTTAATGATTTATAAGCCCCAATCAAGAAAAAAGTGCCAGCAAAGAGATAGTTGATGATGGCTAGAATAGCTAAGATCAAATTTCTTTCAAATGAAGCTGGAGCAAACCAGTTAATGGGAGCAATAATAAGAGAAAATATCAATGAAGCAATCAGTATCCTTAATCGATATTTCATTTCTTTCTTATGTTGTTCTATTTCTTTATCAATTGCACTTGCTGTTTTATCAATCTTATAACCTAATTTTTTAATTTCAGCAAATAATCTATTTTCATCTATTTTGAATTCATTAAATTCGATGAAAAGCTTTAGAGCATTTAAATTTCCTCTTACATCATAAACTCCAGGGATTTTTTTAATCTTATCAATTAGTTCATTAAATTCTTTTCCTGAAATGACTTCTGCTACTTTTAAATCGATTTTAGCAAGAGAGGCTTTATAACCCAAATCTCTAATTGCTTTATCAAATTCATTATAGTCAATAACAGTAGGATCATATTCGACAGTAGCTTCTTCATTAGCAAAATTAACAACTGATTGAGCAACACCTTGTAAAGTCTTTAATTTTGTTTCAATTTTTAAAGCACACGAAGCACAAGTCATTCCTCCTAGTTTTATCTTAACCTTTTCCTTGCTTTTTTCTTCCATTAAATCACCTGTCTACCATAAAATTTGATTTATTTGATAATTTAAGTCAAAATGAAAGAGAATTCTTCGAGTTAACGTTAAATCTCTTATTAGCATCAAAAAGAATTGACTTATATTTTTTAATTTTAAAATTTTGAAAACCTTCATTACTTTATATATATTAGAGTATATATTTAAATATTAATATTATAAAATAAATACATATAAATAAAGTTTCTCACTTTATTCTCTTAGTAATCAAATTAATTTAGTTTTAAAAATGAATGAAAAAGAACCATTAGAAATTAAGAATTTAACGAAATTTTATATTCTAGTTTTGTTAAAATCAAAGGAGTTAATCTCAGGATATTATATCTTAAAAAGGTTAGAATCTGATTTAGGGAAAACATCTAGCCCTACATACGTGTACGATTTTTTAAAAAATCTCAAAAATAGAGGTTATGTTAAGGAGGTTATCGATCCAAAATCTAACCGTAAGAAAGGATTTTCAATAACACCATCAGGTGAAAAGTTTATTAATCGCATATTCTCAAGATTTAATAACTTAATCGAAGCGGCTATTGAATCAAAACTTAAAGTATGTGCTAGTTGTGGCGTGAGATTATATGATAATTATTATACTGAAACAATAGAAGGAAAAGAGATGCACTTTTGTTGCAAACATTGTGCTAAAGCATATAAAGATAATCTTAAAAGCCAAGAATTATAAGATTTAATGAAAAATATGCAAAACAACATAGTAATAGTTGAGATATTTTAATTACCTTTTCAGATTTTTAAAAAAATTATTAAAAAAAATTTTAAATTATTATTTAGCGATTAGTGGAATTATAATTATTTCGAACTAGAATGTAGATTAAATAGCCTAATACATTAAAAATTAGCACGATTATCAACCAAATTTCTGAATTAACAATGTTTCTTTTAATAGCATCTTTATGTACGTAATAAGCAAGCAAGATACTAACGGAAATGTATATAGCCCATCCCAATATCATGAAAATCCACCAAAAGGGACCAAAAATTCCAATCCACCAATCCATCATGTGGAATTCTTCTGCTTGTAATATCATTTTATCACCATCTCAATTTATAAAAATTTTTTTAAGAATTAAATATTTTTAAGTATAGATATAGCTATATATACTTAAATGTTACTATTCTATAAAATAAGTAATTAAAAAATTATCAATATAAAATTTTTACAACAAGATTAAATAAGATAGAATTGTTTTACATTGCGTAAATTAAAATACTATTCACAAAACTAGCAAGTTAGCCATACTTTCATGAATGAGAAAGTAAAGTGCCAATTTAATAAGATTTTATTTTTCACTCCTTTTGTGTTTTTTTCTATAGTTTTCTATAGCTGTTCGCAAGCCGTCTGCAGCCAGATTGCTACAATGCATTTTTATAGGGGGCAAGCCATCTAAAGCGTCTGCTACATCCTTTCTTGTTATTTTTATTGCTTCATCAAGCGTTTTACCTTTAGCTAATTCTGTTATCATGGAAGAAGTAGCTATCGCAGCAGCACATCCGAAGGTTTGAAATGAAATATCTTTAATAATTTCTTTTCCATTTTCCTTTCCAACTTTAATATAAATGTACATTAGATCTCCACATACAGGGTTACCAACTTCACCTACAGCATCGGCATCTTTCATTTCTCCCATATTTCTAGGATTTTTAAAGTGTTCCATTACTTTTTCTGAATACAACAAATTAATCACCTATCTCGATTATATCAAGTTTTTAAAATACTTGATTTTATAAAGATTTAATGGTTATTGAAAAGAATAATTTCTTAATTTAAAATTCTTAATTTTCTTTTTTGAGGTAAAGATACCTTTTCAACACCTAGTTCTTTCACGTAGGCTGCTACTTCTATTAAATTTTTTGCCGATTTATGAAAAAAGCAAACCTCTTTTGGTTCAAGAATTTTTATCATTTCTGCCAACTGATTTTTATCGGCATGCAACTTAATCTGTAAATCTGGAACGAATGTATTAATTAACAACGCTCGGAAAGGTACTCTCCAATTTTCAGAGAAAACAATTTCTTTAGCTCCATTTATTAAATCTAAGCCAGGTTGCTCATGTATTGAGCCAGCAAGAAATACAAGATTGTGTGGATTTCTCCCAACTACATTTATAATATTTCTAATTATTCCATAAGAAAGATCAGGAGGATGTGATATTATTATATTATTTCGTTGTCTTAAAAATTCTAAATCATTAGCATCAAACCATCTAAATTTAATCGAATTAAAAGGGTTTGCTTTTTCTCGTATTAATCTAGATATTGGGCCATAAATGTATTCATAACGATGATTTATGACTTGAATATTCTTCCTTACCATCATATCGACGTATATATTAGGACGTTTCTTGAAACCTTTTCTTAACTGCAATTTTCTAAAATATCTCCAGAAAGTTAGCATGAAACTAATAGCTAAACTTGAAGGATCAGCGCCTATTAATACATTATCTTCATATTCTGCTTTTTGTTCCATAAATAATATGAGACTATGAAATTGATCAGATAGATTTCCATGATCCTCATTCGCACATGTTCCATCCACGAGTAAATAGTCAATTGGGCGCGAGATTTGCTCTAAAAATCTCTTAGTCCCAGCAAAAGGAGCAACATCATAATAAGTATAGTCCCCTGTATATAAAAAGCGAAAATCGTTTATCTTAGCAAGCATCATTAGAGCTCCCGGCATGTGTCCCGCATGGAAAAAAGATAAATAACAATTTTTCTCCTTAAACTTTATTTTATCACCATTCTCCACGTAAATTACATTCTTTACAATGTTCCTATAAGCTTCTTCTTCAATTTCTTCTTTTGATTCTTGTTTCAAGAAATTTGAATCTCTTAGCAGGAATAAATCTAACGTGATTCGAGAACATAATATGGGAACATCCGGATATAATTCAATAAAATGTTTCAAACCTGATACGTGATCATAATGGCTATGAGATATGAAAATTGCATCAATTTTAGGCTCATGAGTAATTTCTTCAGTTAATTCATGTTCCTCTTTTATTGGCTCTAGTACTTCATTATTTTCCATTTTGACTAAATCAGAATCATCCTCAAAATGTTTTAATGTATTTAAATCATTAAATTCATTAGATTCTTCTTTCTCTTCAATGCTTTCTTGCTGTTTTTTATGCTTTTCAGCTTCTTGGATTAATTTTGAATAATTTTTTAGATAATCTTCGATATGCTTAAAATCATCTATTGATACATGTTTTGAATCATCATTATCATTATTTTCTGCATTATTTTCTGAAATCCCACAGTCTATTAAGATATTTACTTTACCAATGCCCAAAATATGACAATTATGATTAGGTTTTAAAACGATTGGATAAATAGTAACCCGAATATTTTCCTCATCTTTGCCGTCAATAAGAGATATATTCTTGAAGTATTCTTTCGTGTATCTCTTTTCAATTTTATCAATTGCTACTGAGATTTCACTTTTTCCCACTGGAACTCCAGTAATGTAAAAATACCAGCCATATTTTTCCACCAGATCATCCAGCGACTCATACATTTTATCTCCAATTAAGCATTTAACAACAATTACCCTTTCTTCTACATAATATATCATCTTTCTGATTGATTTTTTCTCTTTCATGGGAATTGCTTCATTTTTAAAGAAAAAATCGTTTAATACCTCTTTTATGTCCATCTGTGGTATGTTCTTCTCTTCGATAACTTTCATGTAGTGATCGTATTCTTTTGTCCGATAATGAGGTCGCATGTTTTTCTTATGCTTTAATACTATTTTCAAATCCTCAAATTCAAATTCTTTTACTTCAAGGGTAATTTCTTCTATTTGCTTCTTTTTTTGCTTTTCTTCAATTTCTTTGGGTAAAAATCGCTTTAAATCCACGGGTTTGATAATGTAAAAAAACCATCCATATTTTCGGATTAATTTATCCCGATTCCATATAACATCCATTCCTCTGGATGTTACTAAAAGAATAATTCTTTCATTTTCACAATAGAAAATTTTTGAGATTGAATTTTTAGTTTTTTTAGAGATTAATTGATTTTTTAGAAAAAAGTGTTCAATAACCTCTTTTATAGGTTTGAGAGGAATTTTCCTCTCATTCATCATTTTCAGTTTTTTTTCATAAGACTTGATCTTTAAGGAAGAATCAAGTTCTTCTAATTCTTTTATTTCAATATTTTTGTCTTGAAATGTATATTCTGATAATGTCATTAAGCATCAATTTAGTAAAGTATTATTATGAAAAAATTATTTCTATTTTTTTTCTCGATGAATTTAAATTTCATGATGTCCAATCGTAAATTTTTAAAGCAAGTTTCCAGTCTTTCAAAAAACAATGTTAGTTATATTTAAATTACTTATAGATATTTCGAAGTTTCAATAATTTTAATAATTAAAAATATTTCATTAATTTTGCGATATCTATTGGACCTTTTATATTAATTAATGTAGTCAAGTTCTCATCTAAAGGTTGGATGGCTTCTTCGACTAAAATGTATTTTATCTTCCATGACTCATCCAGTAAATCCAATAATCCATAATCTTCTCTTTTCAATATTTCTTTTATTCTATTAAATCCCTTATTAACAGGATAAATTGCAAAAAACGGCTCTAAAAATCCATTTTTCCAACGAGGAATGCAACAATCATATCCGACCGATTCTTTAATCATGTATTCAATCACTTCTGCTTTAATAAGGGGCATATCGCAAGATAAAAGAAAAGCTTTTTCAAAACCAAGCTTATTTAATTCCTTAAACCCCGAATATATCCCTAAAATAGGGCTAAATGTTTTAGAATTATTAATTATTTCCCTATCATCTACAATAAAATGTACTTCTTTTGGAAATTTTATTTTTTTCTGGTATTTAAAAACTTGTTCTCCAGAATGAGCAACAAGAAATATATCTTGGTCAAATTTAGCAAGTGTTTCAATTTGGTGCAGAATTAATGGTTTTCCAAGCACATCAATTACAGCTTTTTCAATTCCAAAACGAGTGCTCTTTCCACCAATTAAAATAAGAATGGCTAAATATTTAGGATTCTCCATTATTTCTATCTCTTTAAATAATTATATTTATCAAAATTAATGCAATTATTTAAGAGAGAATTTAATTTTATAAAGATTTCTTTTTCTCTAAAAAGATTATTTTAAAATTTATTAGAAATAATGAATGAAGATATGGCTTAATATTTGAATTAATGAAATAATTCAAGATAAGCCCTCCTTTTAGATTGAAATAATAATAGAAAATAAAGTCTACTTTCGTGCCAAGGGAGACATTGCTCTTAATCTTTGAATTATGGGAGGGAGATTTTCTAAGAAGTAATCTACATCTTCTTCAGTTGTAAATCTACCAAGTGAAACTCTTAATGATCCATGTGCATCCTGGGGATTCAAACCAATAGCTAATAAAACATGAGACGGTTCTAAAGATTTAGATGAACAAGCAGAACCGGTTGATGCTGCAATACCTCTTGCATCAAGGTCTAAGAGAATTGATTCGCCTTCTATATACTTAAAACTAATATTTACATTGTTAGGCAATCTTTTAGAAGGATGGCCATTTAATATTGTATCATCGATATTTTCCATTATGAACTTTATTATTTTATCTCTCAACCTTGTTTCTCTTTCAATTTCTTGGGCCATTTCTTGTTCGCAAATCTCGACAGCCTTGGCAAAACCCGCAATTCCAGGGACATTAACCGTACTTGGCCTCCAATCTCGTTCATGCCCACCTCCATACATCAAGGGTTCCATGTATTTCTTCTTTTTTTCCCGATAGCCCTTATTTCTCATGTATAATAACCCAACTCCTTTTGGACCATAAATCTTGTGAGCAGAAGCTGATAATAAGTCTATATTTAGTTCATCAACATTTATTGGTATCTTACCGAAAGCTTGAACGGCATCTGTATGAAAGATTATATCGTGTTCCCTGGCAATTTTTCCAATTTCTTTAATGGGTTCAATCGTTCCAATCTCGTTATTAGCAAACATTATTGTAATCAATATGGTCTTATCTGTTATGGCATTTTCCAAATCATCTAATTTTATCACGCCATATTTATCAACGGGTAAATATGTAACCTCAAAACCCCTTTTTTCCAATTGTTTACAAGGTACCTCAATGGCATGATGTTCTATTGAAGATGTAATGATATGATTACCACGATCTTTATTTTTCATCGCAACTCCAAATAAAGCCATGTTATTTGATTCGGTACCTCCTGAAGTAAAGACAATATCTTCTCTATTAGCATGAATTAAAGTAGCTACCTTTTCCCTCGATTGTTCAAGAACTTTTGCAGCTTTTTGTCCAAGTGAATGTAAGCTAGATGAATTACCATAAGTTTCTTTAAAATGTTTCGTTATTTCATCAATAACACGAGGATCCATTGGAGTTGTGGCTGCATTATCCAAATAAACATATTTTTGATGAGACATTGTTTTATCCTTCTTTTTGTTGAATCTTTCAATTTATGATAATAATAAAAGATTTAAAGATTCTTTTGAATAAATCAATATTATCATACTGATATTAAAAATTTTGATGCAAAAAATGTTTAAAATAGTTTGGGGTATCACGGGAACTGGATATTTAATAAAAGAAACAATAGATCTAATGAAATTTTTACAGGATAATTATAAAGTGGAGATTTCGGTAATTTTATCTAAAGAAGGAGCAGTTGTAGTAAAATGGTATAAACAATGGCTTTATCTAAAAGAAATAGTAAAAACCGTTAAAGTGGAAAAAACTGCGAATAATCCTTTTTATGCAGGGCCACTCCAAGTTGGCATGTATGATTTCTTTATTGTATGCCCCGTTTCAGCTAATACTGTTGCTAAAATAGTACATGGAATAGCAGATACATTGATAACAAATTGCGTGGCTCAAGCCATAAAAGGAGGGATGGAGGTTTATTTATTTCCATCCGATCAATTTCTCGAACCGATTACAACCACGCGACCAGACGGATCTCCTTTGACTTTGAAAATCAGAGATATTGAAATTGAGAATATTAGAAAATTGGAAAAAATGGAAGGTATTGTTGTAATTAAGGATTTTAATAAGATTAGGGATATTATTACTGATAAAATCAAAAACAAAAGAAAGAAATAATCATTAAATAATCTTTAATAATTTATATTAAGAATTGAGAAGAACATTATTTAAAAAGATATTAACTTTCAATTTTAAGATGTTTTTATTAATATTTCTTTCATATTCAATTAATAAGATAATATCTTGCTCTCGATAACCAACATAATAAAGATCTCCTCTTTTAAAAAGGAATTTTCCAATTTTTAAATCCAATATGGAAGTGTTGAGCATTTGGCAAGTTTTTTTTAATATTTCAATGAAATATTTAGGGACATTATCGGAATGAAAAATTGTTTTACAGGATTTTATATTTACTATTCCTACTGATTTAACTCCAATTATTGATTGAAAATCTTCAATATATTTTTTGAAATTCATCAAAATCCACTCAATTTTTTCATTTGATCATAATAAAGACTCTCTATTTCTAAAGGAAGGATGTTACCTTGGAGAAAAATAATTACAAGGATGTCATAAATATAAGGTATGACATAAATGGAAAATCTTCCATAATCTATGAGGTGTAAATCAAAATTATCACTATTTAGAGAATTTAAAAAGATTTTAGATAATTCTTGTTGATTTATAATAACATCTTCAAAAAAATTGCTTGAAATGAAATTACTTAGCTCAAAATCTTCTATATTATCTAATTTTTCAACTTTTTTAACAAGTTTTAAATTAATTCTATAACCGTATATCTCTGGATGTTTTTCACTTAATTCAGTTAAGCAATTGTTTAGATGTTCAATAACTTCATCAACAGTCAACGATAAGATCTTTTTAACAAACTCTAACTGTGATTCAAAAATATTGATTTCGCCATTCCAATTATCCCAATTTATCAAGGATGAGAACTTTTTCCCGATTAATTCCAATTTCGGAATATATAGATTTTCATTTTCTTCTTTATCACAAATAAGCGCGAGGAGAATTGAATCTTGAATATAAATGATGACCTTTTTTTGATGCGTGATAAAGTATCTTATCTCACCAAATTTTACTTCTCTTAAGAACGAGTCAATAGCTTTTACAACTCCGGATATCAAGACACCGTCAGATTCTTCAAAACCTGTTTCTGATAATTTGATAGAGGCTAAATTAATCCCCGTATCCGCATTAATAATTAGTAAGTTATGCAACATGAAAATATTAAATTTAATTATTTAATATTAAATTTGATAAATAATATATACTCCTAAAATAAAAGCTATTTTATGAATTTTTTCTATATTTTTAAATTATTATTTATAACGAATTAAATAATTCAGCATACAATTTTGAATTACTTACCAATATATCTCATGAATTTATATTCTAAAAAACGATTAATCTTCCATGCTAAATTAATTAATTCGTTGTATATATTTATCCTTAATTTGCATTAATATTCTACACTGAGATAAAAATTTAATAAAGTTAACAAATTTAAGTGTTTTTCTTTATTTAATATAAAGATTCCAACGAAATAATATTAAAAGGGAAAGTTAGAATTTTGATTTTATTATAATTTATTTATTTTATTTATCCTTCATATATTACTGCTTTAATGGCATTTTCTGGACAAATCAATTCACATTTTAAGCATCCTTGGCATTTTGAAATCTGATCCCGCTTAAATTTAACAATTTCTACTTCCATGCCATTTTTATTGATTTTATCAATGTAGAATAAATTATTGGGACAAAAATCTTTTTCTGGGTTGGTGCACATACCACACATCGAACATTTATCTCGATCTATTTTCATTTCAACTACTTCTCCCGGTGTAACTGAAATCACTTCAATAATATTTCTTGGACATACTTGCACACAAGTTAAACATCCTTTGCACTTGGAATAATCAACTAATCGAAGAGATTTTTCGAAGTAGATTGCCTTATTTCTACATGCATGATAACAACGTTCACAGTGTAAGCATCTGTCTTGATCTATCTGAACAGGGATGAATTTTTCTCTTATCATAAACACCTTAAAATATTAATTATTAATAAATGCTCTTTTAAGTTGTTAAAATGTAAAAGGAATAAAAATATCTCATTTATATTATATTAAAAAAATTTAGAATAATGTTTCGAATATTAATTCAATACATTACTTTTTTTACAATTAGAAAAAATTATTGTAATAGTCATTTCTAGGTAAAAACAATTTATTCATTTTACTGGTATTTGATTTAAAAATTTTTCATTGAAAATATTGAGTGTATTCTTTTTTAGGAACATTAGGTAATTCCTGTTGTCTTTGGAATTGATGAGCTTTTTCTGCAAGTTCTAGCATTTTTGCCTTTATTTCCTTTCCTTCTTCAATTAACTTAGATGTATCTATATTCAAGTTATAAATCTTATTCAATACTTCTATAATCGCAGCAGCTCCTTCTGGTGTGGGAATCTCTAAGACTGGCGTAAAAAGAGCATAAGCATTGATACGGCTCATTAGAGCTTCGTTAAGAATCGTTGCTTCTGGACCAACGATTATTCCTTTTTCTACTTTTTTAATTCCATATTTCTCCAATTTTGGGATCATTTCTGCTTCAGCAGCATAATAAACGGGAAAATCATCAATGATACCTCGTTGTGGGATTCCTTGAAAAATGACGATCTCTTTTGCACGCACGTCCTCGGATAAAGCCCAATTTAAGATTGTTTTAGATAAGTCATTATATGCAGTGGAAACTTGAAAAGGTACCTCTGCTACACCTACTATGATGTTATATTTTGGAGAATAGTATAACCTGAATGGATGTTTTAGTACGCCATCATAAAATACTGAAATTGGTGGTAAATATTCACTTGTTATGAATCCTATTTCTTTAATGTCAGGAATTTGTTCAATTAGTTGATTTGCGACGATTGGTCCTATGAGCCCAATTCCAGCGAATCCTAAAATTATCGTGGCACCTTCATTGATCCTGATCGATACATCAACGACCACCGAACTTTTTTTGCCTTTATCACATACATATGTTTTGATAACCATAATCTCACCTATTTATTCTAATAAATTTATTATTATGAAATAAAAAAAAAATTATTTTAAATTTAGGGGTTTTTCCCATATTATCTATTGTAAATTAAAATAATTAAAATTACTTCTTTTTTTCATGTTCTATAATGAAAGTATAAAAAAGAAGGCAATAAAATAGATTGCAATCAGAAGAACCCCCATTTTTTTATCTACTTTTTGTCTTACGCTAATAATGATTGTCACGATAATCGCAATAACCATTACAACAAGAATGGTTTGAATGGCTATATTTGAAACAATTTTCTGTGGAAATAATAACTGACCAATTCCGATTGATAAAGTTGAGTCTACAATACAGCTACCCATTATATCTCCTATTGCTATATTATATTTTTTTCTTCTTAATGCGCTAATATCTACAGCTAATTCAGGCATTGAAGTTCCAATGGATACAATCAAAAAACTGAGGATATATTCTTGAATATTAAAATATGAAGAAATTTCTATGATCGCGTTAATTAAAAAGTAAGAGCAAATTGCAACTCCAATAAACGAAATTATAGCAATAAATCCGTGATATCTCTTTTTTTTTTGCCTTGCATCCTTATTTTCTATCATCAAATTTACTTTTTCTAGCATGTCACTCTTAGTAATACTGTAAATAATGATTGAATAAAAGATTAGGGTAATTATCATCAGAAAAGCGTCGAATCTCGTAAAATATCCTTTTTCAATTACAAGAAAAACTATAATCAAGGCAAGAATCTCACAAATTCCTATTATGACGAATTCTTTTCTTTTAACCTTAAATCCTCCACATATCAGTGGTAATAGCCCAAAGATTAATGTCATTTGAGTTAAATTTGAACCAATTGAATCTCCTACATTTATATCACCATGACCTAGAAAATTTGCGATAATTGAATTAAAAATTTCAGAAATATCCGTACCAATTGAAACCAATGTAATTCCTATAACTAAATTGGATATTCCTAACATTGAAGCTAAAGTTGCTGAATGCTTAACAGCAAAATCACTAAATATTCCTAATCCAACTAAACACACTAAAAAGATAATGATTGCAACAAACATTTTAAATTTGGTTATATATTATTAATTTTTTTCTAAATTCACTCTATTTCAAGACGTCTTTAATTTCTACTATTAACTATATATAGATTCGCATTATTGGGAAATTCATATTTTTCAATTTAAGTTTTCTTTAACCATGTTTCAGATTTCAATTATTTCAGTATTATCGAAAAGGATTTTGAGTCAAATTTTAGTAAACATGCTATTTTATTGTTGCACAATAATGCAACAATACAATAATTATTTAAAAAATTTATACTTTTTACAAAATTAAATTTTAACATTTTATATCTTTATAAAAATGCCAGATGAAAAACTTGCTAGAGCCATAAGAGCTCGATTAAGACGAGATATTTTAAGAATATTATGTAAAGAAGGTAAAAAAACAATTCATAGGATTGTTGAAGAATTAAATATAACCGAATCAACAGCGTCTCGCCATCTAAAATTATTATATGATTTAGGTCTTGTAATTTATGAGAATAAACCTACCGAAAAATTTTACAGTCTTAGAATTCAAGAAATAAAGGAATTTTTAGATGTTTATGATAAAATTGTTAAAAAATTAGATTTTTAATTGTTGAATTTTTTAAAACAATAATCCTTAATGGTTATTTATAAAATATGTTTTTATAATAGGGTTAAAATAGGTAAAAAAGATTCAAAATAGAAGTATGGATTGAGGCGCGAAACTTTTCTTTGTTTTAATAATGTTTACCATATCCTCACATTTGAATTTCGAGTTTTTTTAGATCTTAATGATTTCCTCACTTAAAATTCAATTAACCCTAAAAATATTCTTTCTACAAATGAAGAGATTGTTTAAATAAATGCTTGAATTTAAAAAAGTTTTAATCGATTTTCTCATTATTTTTAAGTAGATTATTAAGGGTGACAATGGGTCTTATAAAATGTTATTAGAACTGAAAAATGTAACCGTTCCTACACTAGATCAGAAAAAAACCATAATAAGAAATATTTCTTTTGGTGTTAAAGAAGGTTCCATACATGCCATTATTGGACCAAATGGTTCAGGAAAGTCGACCCTTGCATATACAATAATGGGTTTAAATAATTATAAAATTTCCAATGGTAAAATCTATTTTGATGGAAAAGATATAACTAATTTTTCCGTAACTGAGAGGGCTAAACTGGGGATAACATTAGCATGGCAAGAACCTGCTAGGATTGATGGATTGAGTGTTTTTAAATATATATCATTAGGAATTAGAAATGAAAATAATATTAAAGAGAAGGTTAAAGAAGCTCTAAAAACCGTGAATTTAAATCCAGAACAATATTTATACCGAAATATTGATGAGTCTTTGAGTGGGGGAGAAAGAAAAAGGGTAGAGTTAGCCGCAGCTATTGCAATGAGACCACGATTAATCATTTTAGATGAACCTTCTGCAGGACTTGATTTAATTGTAATAGAAGATTTCATGAATATTTTTGAAAAAATTAAAAATTTAGACATAACAATTCTCTTAATCACTCATCGTGAAGATATCGGCATGGTTGCTAATTACGGAACACTATTATGGAAAGGAGAAGCCATAATTACAGATGAATTTCCAAAAGTCATGGTAAAATATTGTAAAAAAGCAGGATTGAAAGAGTTTTGTAAAAGGAAACTGTTTGAAAATTTTATGGAATGTTATGAGGAGGACTATATTAACAACATCTTCAAAGAGGAGAATGTATGAGTAATAAAGAAGAATATCCCGTAGAAGTCTTGAAAAGCTTAGAGGATTACAACATAGATATTCGCGATTTCATACCAGGGCATGGTAAAAGTGCCAAGTTATTACTTGATTTTAATAAGATTAGTGGTATTGAGCAAGTAGAAGGGATTATTCTAAAGGGACGAGAAATTGAAAATGGAATAATTGCGGATATAATAATTAAAGAAGGAACTAAACATGAAGAGCCAATCCATTTATGCTTTGGAGTTAATAAGGAAAGTGGAGTTCAAGAGATATTCCCAAGAATAATAGCTGAAGATAATACTGATGTAAAAATTCTTGCTCATTGCAGTTTTCCTCGTGCTAATGGCTTAATACATAAAATGTATGGCCATTTTTACATTGGTAAAAATTGTTATTTAGAATATAGTGAAACCCATTATCATGGTGAAAATAGCGGAGCGTTAGTAGCTCCGGTTTCCCATGTTTATGTAGGCGAAAATAGTGTTTTTGAAAATAATTTTACATTAACTAAAGGAACTCCTGGAAGAGTTAAAATTTTAATAGATATATATGCTATGAAAAATAGCATTGTAAAATCAAATATTAAAGCATATGGAAGGTGCAAAAACGATTCAATAAGAATAAGAGATTCAGTTTTTCTTGAAGGTGAAAATGCGCGAAGCTTAATAAAAATGAAAGCAGCAGCTAAAGATGGGGGAGAAGTTCTAATGTATGGAATTACTGAAGGAAATGCTCCATATTGCGATGGTCATGTCGAATGTAATGAAATCGTGCTTGGAAAAGGTTCTATTTGCAGGGCAAGACCTTTCATAAGAGCAACAGATCCTACTTCTAGTATTTCGCATGAAGCCTCTCTTGGGCGATTTCAACAGAAATGGTTGGACGAACTTCAAGCTAAAGGATTAACGGAAGAAGAAGCAACAGAAATATTGATTCAAGCAATGTTGGGAGAATAATTTATTTAGAAATAACCACAATATATATTACCATTAAAAATTTAAAAGTGATATTAAAAAATGCCGAAAGTTAAATTAAATGAAGGAGATAAAGCACCTCTATTTAAATTAGAATCTTATAATGCTGGGACAATAGATTTGGAACAATTGCTAGGCAAACAAAAGATTGTCCTGATATTTTCTCGATATTTTGGCTGTCCAATTTGTCAATTAGACCTAATTGATTTACTAGAAAATGTTGAAAAAATTGAAGAGAAAGGGGCAAAGATTTTATACATTACACAATCAGGTGAAAAAATAGCAAAAGAATTTATCGAGAAGAAAAAAATACCATTTCCTGTCATTCTATCCTTAAAAACAGAGTTATATGCTCAATATGGACTTGGAAGGCTTACAGCAGGAGCAATGGCAAAATTACCTGCGAAATTAAAGAGAGCAAAACAGGCAGGTTTGGAACATGGAGAATATGAAGGGTGGGAACTACAATGCCCAGGTCAATTTGTAATCGATCTGGATGGTACAATTATTCATGCTAAAAAAGGTTGGCTGGACATTCCTAGTATCTTAGAAGTGTTATAAAAATGAAGGAAATTACAAAATACAGTTCATATAGGTTCATTGGAAGGTCGTATATTAATGAAATAATGCCATGGTTTGATTTTGATAAAGGTAAGCCATGGGACGAGGAGGAAGTACCTTGGGTATTGGAAAACAAGGTTAGACGACAAATCCTAATACTTTTAGCTAATAAGGGGCCAATGACATTGCAAGAAATTTTAGAAAAGATAAATTTTTCTCCAAAACCTTTATTGGTTTCAAATGAAGAATATTCTACTAAAATTGAATTTAAATGGACTCATAATACTGTTGAAAACCATTTAACTAACCTAGAATGGTATGGCTTAATAAAGAAGCATAAAAATAAATATCATATAACATTTCCAATTCTCACTTTTAACGATCTGGAATCTATCGAAAAATATACATTAAAAATCGCAAAAAATTGGCTAGATATTTTAGAAAAGCTAAAAAGCGAGATTGAAGAAACGAAAATAGAAAATATTGAGGTTTCAAACTTCTATGAAATATTATTAGAAAAAAGTATTGAACACCTCATTAATCTTTTGAAACAAGAAGGAATTTTGCCAAGACAAGAAAATCTCAAAACTTTATGGGGCGAACAATTAAGAGAAATTAGATTTGAAGAATGGTTAAGAAAGTTTTTTGTAAAAATGTGACTAAAAGTTTATTTTTCTTTTCTTTAAAAACACTAAATTATTCATAAGTATTTGTCAATAGTGGTTT
>CAZIEC010000002.1:57004-62928 GCA_964538145.1 uncultured archaeon | reverse complement strand
TTTAAGAAAAAGGATATAACATCTTAATATTTTTTTTCCTAAATATTACTCCAATTTTTACTTTAATCAAATTATCTTTATTTCTTATCGCATTATTACTTTAATTTAACTATTTAAATTTGTAATTCATTCCTTAAAGAATAATTAAGATATTAATTTAAAAATCAATCAAATAAAAAAATCTAAAGATTAGCTTAGGATTTTTAGCAAAATAGAAAAATATTTTCATGAATTCCAAGTTCATAAAACAATAATGGATTTTTTTAATTGACTAAAAACAACTTGGAACGATTAAAAATTACATTCCCTAATAATTCCCCCCTTATATGGCATAATGTTTATAATCATTGTTATTTTATTAATTCTAAAATTTTAAACCCAATTAATTTAAAAAAAGAAGGATGAAACTTGAAAGATAAAGTTGAAGAAATAAGAAAGTTATTAATGGAACACCATGAAATGTTTAGTAAAGGCATACCTCTCATTGCTTCAGAAAATATCACGAGTCATGCTGTAGATGAAGCGTGCAATACTGATTTCAGCCACAGATATGCCGAGGGATGGGTTGGTCAAAGAGTTTACGCTGGATGTAAATATATCGATTTAATAGAAGATATTTGCATGGACTTGGCAAAAAAGTATTTCAAATGCATTCATGCTGATGTAAGACCCATTTCAGGTGTAGTGGCAAATCTTGCATTATACAATGCGTTCACGTCCGCGAATAATGGAAAGATGATGGTAATGCCAATTCCTAAAGGTGGACACATATCACACGCCCCCAAAGTTACAAAAAGCGGACTTGAGATTTTTGGAACTGCCGGAACTGTTAGAGGATTAAATATTGAGTATTTTGCTTTCGATAATGATGAGATGAACATAGATCCCGATAAATCTGCCAAATTAATTAGAGAATTTAAGCCAGAATTAATCCTTTTTGGAGGTTCTGTTTTCTTATTTCCTCATCCCGTAAAAGAATTATCGGAAGTAGCAAAAGAAGTAGGAGCGTACGTAGCTTATGATGCTGCTCACGTGGCAGGCTTAATTGGCTCTGGATATTTTCAAGATCCATTAAGGGAAGGAGCAGATGCAATGTCAATGAGCACGCATAAAACGCTTCCAGGACCACAACATGGGGCATTGGTTTCGGATAGAGAAGACTTGATCGAACTATTGAAATCTTGTACTTTTCCAGCATTATTATCAAATCATCACTTGCATAATGTTGCTGGATTAGCCATTGCTTTGGCTGAAATGTTAGAGTTTGGAAAAGAATATCATAAAAATGTTATAGAAAATGCAAAAGCATTAGGGCAAGCATTACATGAAAGAGGTTTTAAGGTATTGATGGAACATAAAGGTTTTACTGAATCACATCAAATTGTTGTTGATATTACGAATTTTGAGAAAACTATTGGATTAGGTGGGGATATTGAACGACTTTTAGAAGAAGCAAATATAATAATAAATCGAAATCTATTACCATGGGACATTATCGAGGGAAGACATTACCAAAATCCTGGAGGATTAAGATTAGGCACATCCGAAATCACGAGATTGGGGATGGGGAAAAGTGAAATGGATGAAATTGCAGAATTTTTCAAGAAATTAATCATTGATAAAAAGGATCCTAAAAAGGTAAAAGAAGAAGTTGCAGATTTTCGCAAAGATTTTCAAACAATAAAGTACTGTTTTGAAACTTCGAGCAAGGCATATGAATACATGAAATTATATTAAACTCCCAATGTTTTTTTAAAAACAATAATAAAATTTATCTTAAATGATACCTTTTTTGAATTATTCAGACTGTATTTTATAATTCTTAGAGTTTTATATACCATGAGTCCACTTAAACTTGATGTACTTGAACAAGATAAACATAAATTAGTATTTGTCATTGAAGGAATTTCTATTGAAATGATTAACTCTATCCGGAGGATTATATTGACTGAAATTCCAGTCATGGCTATTGATGAAGTTATTATTTTAAAGAATGATTCTCCATTATACGATGAAATCTTGGCCCATAGATTAGGGCTCATTCCTCTCACCACGGATTTAGAAACCTATAATCTCCCGCAAGAATGTGAATGCGGCGGTTTTGGGTGTCCTCTATGTCAAGTTTCTTTAATCTGTGATATCACGAATGATACTAATGCTCCGTTGGAAATTCTATCAGGAGATCTTAAATCTAACGATCCTAAAATAGTTCCGGTTAATCCGAACATTCCAATCGTAAAAATTGATAAAAATGCTAAGATTATCTTAGAAGCATATGCCATAATGGGAAGGGCAAAAGATCATGCCAAATGGCAGGCTGTTTCCAATGTAGCTTTCCGTTATTATCCCATTATAGAATTAAATCCCGAAGATTTGACTGATCCTGAGGAAAATGAAACAATTGTGAAAATGTGTCCTAAAAAACTATTTGAGCTCGATAATAAAAAGCACCTGAAATTATTGGAAAATTACTGGAAAGAATGTACAATTTGCAAGTCATGCGAAAAAAATTCTAATGGAAAGATAAAAGTATATCCTAAGGAAAACACATATATATTTTGGATCGAAAGTGATGGTGTGTTGCCTTTTAATGTTTTAATAAAGAAAACTTTCGAGATATATCACGAAAAAATCGATGAATTTATTTCAAAATTAGAAGAACTTAAATTAGAAACTTGAAATATCAAAAATTTATTAAAACATCACGAATTTTAAATACCATATAAAATAAAGAGAATCAATAAGATACGAGAGTAGTTATAATGAGCCATAGAGTTACTGGACCAAGCGATTATTACACTCGTAAATTGATTAGAGATTTGTGGAAAACAAAACGAAGAATTTGGAAAAAGATCTCGAAAAAACTTTCTGGACCTCGAAAGAATCGAGTTGAAGCAAATCTTTATAGGATAAACAAAAAAACAAAAGAAAATGATGTTATAGTTGTTCCAGGCAAAGTGCTTGGTATAGGAGAGCTAGATCACAAACTTACAATTGCGTGTTTATCATGTTCAAAAAGTGCTAAGAAAAAAATTGAAGAATCTGGTAGCAAGTTGATGACAATCCAAGAATTACTCGAACAAAATCCTAAAGGAAGAAATGTGAAAATATTTTATTGAAAGTATCGAAAAATAGTGCTTATAATGAAAGAATATCAATTAATAGATGCAAGAGATAAAATTTTAGGACGTTTATGTAGTCAAATTGCTAAAAGAGCACTCTTAGGAGAAAATATTGTTGTTATAAATGCTAAAGATGCAATTATAAGTGGTAACAAGAGATATACAAAAGAAAAATACTTGAATAAAAATAAAATTCGAACATCTACAAATCCAACCAGGGGTCCCTTTTGGCCTAAAAGACCAGATACATTCTTGAGGAATGTCGTTAAGAAGATGTTACCAAGAAAAAAGGTTCGAGGTAGAGAAGCCTTAAAACGAGTCCACGTTTATATTGGAGACATACCTGAAAGATTCAAAAACAGGTATCAAAAATTAGTTCCCGTTGAGATCGAGAAAGCTGATAAGAGTAGATTATCTTATTATAATAAATATATAACTTTAGAGAATTTATGTACTGTTATTGGATGGAAAAAATAATAAAAACATGTAATTGTTTATCATGTCTGAAAAAGTTAAATTTATACAATCATCTGGGAAAAGAAAAACTGCCATTGCCAGAGCAGTATTAAAATATCCCGCAAAAGGTCAAATAAAAATAAATAACGTGCCTCTTCAAGTTTATGAGCCAGAGATAGCCCGCATGAGGATCCAAGAAGTTTTAGAAATTGTTAATCACCCTAAAATTGAAAAATGTGATATTAAAGTTCGGGTTAAGGGCGGCGGAAAAATGAGTCAAACTGATGCGGTTCGAATAGCAATTGCTAAAACCATCCATAAGTTTTTAGGGACTAAAGCAGTAGAAAAAGCCTTAAGAGAATATGATGAGTCATTACTCTCTGGAGATTCTAGGCGGACTGAACCAAAACACTTTGGTGGAAAAAAAGCAAGAAAGAGAAGGCAAAAGTCTTTCAGATAAAACTCTAATTTTACTCATTTTAATATTTCATAACAAGCTCCTAATTTTTTAATACTTTCCAAGAAATTTGGGAAAGAATCATTAATTATTTCAACATTTCGAACGATCGAAGGAGAATTAGCATTAATGGCTGCAATTATTAAAGCCATTGCAATCCTGTGATCATCTTCATGGTTTATATTAATACCTCTGATGTTTTTACAATGAAATATTGTCAATCTATCAGTTTCTTCAATTAAATTAACACCCATTTTATTTAATTCTCGTGAAATTATTTTTATCCTGTCACTTTCCTTGTACCTTAAATTTTGAGCGTTATATAATACTGTTTTGTCTCGAGCAAATGCTCCCACAACTGCTAAAATTGGAAATAAATCAGGAATGTTCTGGCAATCAATTTTCAATCCATTCAATGGATATTTTTCAAGACCACTATCTACCATTACAACGTTTTTCTGTTCATTTACAGAGATATTCGCTCCCATTTTATTCAATAATTCTACTATTTTCTTATCTCCTTGAGGATTTTTAAAATTTAAATTACGAATAATTAAATTTGAAATTTTTTTAGTTATTGATGCTGCTGCCATTAAAAAAGAGGCTGATGAAAAATCTCCCGGTATTTTGAAATTAGATCTTAAATATTTTTGATTTAAAGGAATTTTATATCGTATTTCTTTATTTTCTATTATTTTTTCTTTAATCTTAATTCCAAATTCATTTAATACATCCATGGTGATTTGCACGTAAGGATAAGAAGATATTGGACATTTGACTTTAATTATAATTTCCTTTCTATCAATACAAGATAATACAGGTATTATAAACAGGAGTGAAGTTATGAATTGGGAGCTTATATTCCCCGGGATTTCAATGTCATCACATTCATCTCGCGTTCTTTCCAAATGAAGAGTATAATCTTTAAAAGTGGTCTGGACTCCTAATTTTTTTAAAGCATCGATAAGTGGATTCATTGGTCTATGCTTATTAAAAAATTCACCGGTTAATTTAAGTTTACCTTCTAAAAGAAGAGAAATGGATGACAGAATTCTAATAGTAGTCCCGGAATTACCACAATTTATTGTTTTTTCAGGGGTTATAAATTTTCCTCCCATTCCTTCAACAACATATTCATCACGGGATTTCTGATATATTTTAATTCCTAGATTTTTCAATGAATTAATGGTAATCTCAACATCACCACTTAAAAGTGGATTTTGGATGATCGATTTTCCTTTTGCTAGGCTTGCGGCAAAAAAAGCTCTATGAGAATAACTTTTTGAGGGTGGAGCATTTAATTCTCCACTTAAACGCTCAATTGGAATTATTTTAACATCCATGCAATTACTTTATTACTCTATTTCTTATTTTATTCAAAAAAAAGCCTTAATACTATTTTAATCTATTTATATTAAATAAAGGATCTTTTATTATATCAAATAATTTCAAAAATTTTATTGCGTGAAAATTCACATGGGAGACAATTCATTAGGAACAATTTTCAGGATAACTTCTTTTGGAGAAAGTCATGGAAATGTAATTGGAATAATAGTAGATGGCGTGCCAGCTGGCTTAAAACTTGATTTAAAAGCAATTCAAGAAGATTTAAATTATAGAAAACCATATCAATCGCATTTAAGCACATCTAGAATAGAATTTGATGAAGTGAAAATATTATCTGGGATTTTTAATGGTAAAACTACAGGTGCTCCATTATGCTTGATTATAGAAAATAAAGATGTAGATTCATCAAATTATGAAAAATTTAAGCATTTATTAAGACCATCTCATGTGGATTATGTCATGCTGAAGAAATATGGTGGAAATGCAGATTATAGAGGATCGGGAAGATTTTCAGGGAGAATCACGGCAGGTTTCGTAATGGC
>CAZIEC010000002.1:44489-56904 GCA_964538145.1 uncultured archaeon | reverse complement strand
ATTATAGAGGATCGGGAAGATTTTCAGGGAGAATCACGGCAGGTTTCGTAATGGCGGGTGCGGTTGCCAAGCAAGTCCTTACTAAAGTTGGAATAAACGTATTTGCCTATACCAAGAGCATCGGAAATATCAAGGATGAATCTAACTATGATTTTTCAGATATCGATAAATTAAAAGAGATACGTGAAAAATCTTTAGTTAGGGCTATTGACAAAACAAAATCAGATAAAATGATAAAATTAATTGAAGAGATTAAACAAGATAAGGATTCTATTGGTGGTACAGTGAAATGTGTAGCAATAGGAGTTCCAGTCGGAGTTGGTGGACCCATCTTTAATAGTCTTGATGCAGAGATAGCAAGAGCAATTTTTTCAATACCGGCAGTAAGAGGAATTGAATTCGGAGCAGGATTTAAGGCATCTACCATGCGCGGTTCCGAGCATAATGATCCTTGGATTATTGAAAATAGAGAAATTAAAACTGCCAAGAACGATTCAGGAGGAATAATAGGAGGCATTTCAACTGGGATGCCAATTGAATTCACAGTTGCCTTTAAACCAACTCCTAGCATTGGACTTCCACAAAAAACCGTCAATATTCAAACTTTAAAAAATGAACAGATAGTAATTAAAGGTAGACACGATCCATGCATTGTTCCTAGGGCTGTTGTTATTGTAGAAGCAATGCTTGCCATTGTTTTAGTTGATAGATTATTAATAGAGGGAAAAATTGAAAATATAATCAAGTAAAATTAAATTTAGGAGATATTGCTTGAAATGAAATCAAAAATAACAGCAATATTGATTGGAGCAGGAAATAGAGGTTTAGCGACATATGGAACGTATGCTTTAAAGAATCCTAATAAGTTGAAATTTATTGCTGTTGCTGAACCGGTGCACACAAGAAGAGAAAAATTTTCAAGACTTCATAAGATTAAAAAAGAATTTCAATTTAAGGATTGGCGTGAATTATTAGAGCAGGGAAAAATTGCAGATGTAGCATTTATTTGCACCCAAGATAGAATGCACGTTGACCCTACAATTAAGGCTTTAAAAATGGGGTATGATGTAATGTTAGAGAAACCAATGGCTCACGATATCCAAGGTTGCATTAAAATAGCCAATGCCGTTAAAGAAACTAATAGAATTCTTGGTGTAGCTCACGTGCTTAGGTATACCAAGTTTTTTTCAATAATTAAGAAAGTAGTTCAAAAAGGACTGCTTGGTACGATAATTAATATGTCTCACCGAGAAAATGTTTCTTGGTACCATATCGCACATAGTTTCGTAAGAGGAAATTGGAGGCGAGAAGATTTATCTTCTCCTTTAATATTGGCAAAGTGTTGTCATGATTTAGACCTAATTTATTGGATCATGGAATCTTTACCAAAAAAAATTAGTTCATTTGGCAGTTTGATGCATTTCAAGGAGGAAAATGCACCTAAGGGTGCTCCAAAATATTGCGTTGATGGATGTCCTGCCAAGAATTCTTGTTTATATTATGCTCCAAGAATATATATCGATATTGAACCTATTATTCAAATAATGACTAAAAGTGATAATCGAGGATTAAGATTTTTAGGAAATTTAAGGCGAAAAAACTTACATTTATTAACTATCATCTCAAAATTCATACCTTTATTAAAGTCTTTAAGATATTGGTCAGATTGGCCAGTTGAACCTCTTTATTTTGGACAACCTGAAGAATTATCAGGAGATTTTTCAGATGATACAAAGTATAATATCTTAAAGCGTAGTCCTTATGGACGTTGTGTATATAAATGTGATAATAATGTTGTTGATCATCAAGTAGTAAACATCGAATTTAGAAACCAAACAACTGCAACTTTAACAGTTCATGGATTCAGTGAGAGAGAAGGAAGAACTTTAAGAATAGACGGGACTAAGGCAACACTAATAGGAGAGTTTCATGATTGTGGGCAGAAAATTACATTATTTAATCACTTCAAGGGTACTGAAAAAATAATTTTATATGAAAAATTAAAAATCGATGATGCTGGACATGGAGGGGGAGATTTTTCTTTTATGGACTCATTTATTCAAAGTATTCTTGATAAAAGGGAGGACGAGGTCTTAACTGGAGTTAGAGATATCCTTGAAAGCCATTTAATGGCATTTGCCGCTGAAAAATCTCGTAAAGAATCCATGGTCGTAGCTATGGATCGTTTTCGAAATGATGTTTTACTTCAATTGAAATAAAATATATTTCAATAATATTATACTTTAATATGATGATCTCATAATATATTTTATAATAAATAAAATAATCTGAAAAAAAAAACAATGGAAAGAAAGATAGACACTTCAAAGGATTTTATTGCTTTTTATAAGAAGAAAGGGGATTATTTAGTTGAATTATCATCCAATCATTTCAAAAATAGGGAGTATAAGAAATGCCTTGAATTACTAAATCAAGCCTATAATATGTATAAGAAAGGAAATTGGACTAAAGAAGCAGAAAAAGTTAAAAACCGTTATTTTGAAGTCAAGACGAAATATTTAACGTGAAATACTTAATCAATTATAGAATTTCTTCTCATTCTTGACAATATATCTAATATATGGCTGCCTTCCCAAAAAATTTTTTTGCATTTAGGATTTAAACATTGGTAAAATTGAGTATAATTCTTGAGCGTTCCAGGTTCCAATTTATTACTAATTTCAGAAATATTAGTAACTCTCCTCAATGGAGAATTACATTCGGAACATCTCGCTTTTTCCATATTAAATGAAAATTCTAAGCCTAATTTTGCTTTAAGCTGTTTTAAATAATCATATACATTATGCCCTTCTAAAAAAACAATTTTTTTCTTAACCCTTTTATAAAAAGGATAATCTTTAGTAATAATTATCCTATTGTTGTTCTCAGCATATTCTTTTAATAAATCGTCCGGGACTGGATCAACATTATAGTATGATTTTAAATCATTTGCAAAAACCGTATCATACCCGAATATTCTCAAGAATCGAGCCAGTTTTCCAAGCATGGCGTCAACAAGAAATTTCATCTTGAATATAAATATATTTATAAAATTATAAATTTATATAATAGAACTTTAAGAAAGTCTTTAATTTAAGGTCATTATTATGAATGTTAAACAATTAATGGAAAAGGCAGTGGAATTCCACGGACATGCTTGTCCTGGCCTTGCTTTGGGCATTTTAATATCAAAATATATGTTAGAACATGGTTTTAATCCAGCCATGGATGAAGAATTAGTGGCTGTTGTAGAAAACAATAATTGTAGCGTGGACGCTCTCCAAGCTCTTTTAAAAACAACTTTTGGCAAGGGAAATTTAATTTATAAGGATTTTGGCAAGAATAATTACACGATTTACAGTAGAAAGTTAAAAAAAGGAATTAGACTTTCCCTTAAAGGGCATGCATTTAGAGAAGAAGGCTTGAGTAGAGAGGAAAGATTGGAGAAGATTCTTAATGCAAATCCTGAGGATATCTTCAATATCCAAGAAGTTGAATTCAATCCTCCAGAAATGGCAAAAATTGAAAAATCTTATCCTTGTGATGTTTGTAAGGAATTAACGATGGAATCTCGATTAACTAATTATGAAGGTAAACGATTGTGTAAAGAATGCTTAAAAAAAATAACTAATTAATAAAACTTTAAAGTGATGAGAAAGAATGTCTTTAGAAAAAGAAGTAGAAATATTGCCTGGAGCTGGTCCATTTCATTTTGAGGGGAATGATATTGGTATTATAATGATCCATGGAGGGGGTGGAGGCACGTGTGCCGATCTAAAACCATTGGCAGAAGACTTGAATAAAATTGGAGGATATACTATTAGCTTACCTTTATTACCAGGTTTTGGTACTAGTCCTGAAAAATTGCAAACCACCACGATTGAAGAGTGGAAAAAAGCAGTTGAACTAGAATTCAAATCATTACAACAAAAATGCAGTAAGGTATTTGTGGGAGGACACTCCATGGGAGGCGTTTTAACATTAATCTTAGCAAGTAAAGTGAATTTAACCGGCTTATTTACAATTTCTGCTCCTATTGGCATTAAAGGAATCGCCATTAAATTAGTTCCATTAATTAAATTATTCATGAAATACTATCCTGTCAATATTGAAGAATTTAAGAAGCAAACAAATGGTAAATGGGTCGGATATGATAAAATACCTTTAAACATTGTTAAAAAGTTTAAAAAATTAATCAATGAAATGAAATCATCATTAGATAAGGTTAAATCTCCTGCTATTTTATTTCAAGGTATTAAAGATGAAGTTATCAATGATAACAGCATGGATTATATTTATGATAAAATACGGTCTGAATATAAGAAAAAAGTTTGGTTGAAAAATAATGAACATGCTATATTAGACTGTCCAGATCATGATATTATCGTATCAGAATTACACGCTTTTTTCACAAAAATTTGTCAACAATCTTAAAATATTAAAAAAACCATTTATAATAATTTTAATTTTAATAATTAAAGTATTAAAACACGAATTCATGCATGACAATGATTAATATAAGAGAATTTTCAGAGAATGACGTTGAGGAAATTACTGAACTAATGAAGAAATTATGCTTGATTAAAGGACGAGAATTTGATGAAAATCGATGGCGTGAAAGCTTGCGAAGGAAAAAAGAAAAGGATTCTCTTTCTGAAGTTATAGTTGCTTATGATGATGATAATAGTACTATATTAGGAATGGGCCAATGTTCTATTAAGACTTCAGATAACGGCTTTAAATTTGGTTATATTTCAAATTTAATTGTAAGAGAAGATAGGCGAAGAGCTGGGATTGGTGAAAAAATTATAAGAAAAATGATCGAATACTTTCGAGAACATCGCATTCATTCAATACGCATTGCTTTAGAGCCAAAATTGAGAGAAGGAGCCATATTATTATTTACTAAATTAGGATTCCAAGAAATGCTTAGGATATATGAATTAAAAATATAATTTTTGATTAATTTTACTTAATATCAAGTATTTTCTTTTACCATAATATTATAAAATAAAACATGAGTTTGAATTAAAAATAGGACAATAGAATAAAATTGAGATCGCCATGATCCAACAAGTTCAAAAGGGACATACATTACTCGTAAAAGGCCCTACAAGAGTAGTATTATTGGAAGGCAAGATAGATATTCTTGGAAAAGTTTTTATTCCACAGAAACAAGAAGAAAAAAATACATTAATAATTCCTAGTGCTAATACATACCCCCTGCACGCCGTTGAAGATACTAAGTTAGATATTTTCACGAGAAATGAAGAGAACATTAAATTAGTGGAGGAAAATACCATAAATAAAGAATGGGGAAAAACTAAAGATACAATAATTCAACTCATAAAAAAAAAAAATCAAGATAACAAGCCTCTCATTGTCATGGTTTTGGGAATTAGTTGTGGAAAAACAACACTCATAAAATATTTGGCGAATAACATATTGAAAGCAGGATTAAAGGGCGGTTATCTTGATTCTGATTTAGGACAACAGACTCTTTTTCTTCCTACTACTTTAAACATTGGCGAAATCAAAGATTACATTATCTCAAATTCCGATCTAGAAACAGAAGATACTGTATTTATAGGGAGTACTTATCCCAAATCAAATTTAAAATTCATTGTAGCTCATGCTTGTAAGAGTTTGATTGATAACTATATAAAAAGACACGAGGACACCGATGTCATACTCATTGACAGTGATGGTTGGATAAAAACGGAAGCTGGGATTGTTTACAAGAATTTTTTCATTGATAAAATTGATCCTGATGTTTTAATCATATTTCACGATGATTCCATAGAAGAATTAAAAGAAATTGAAAAAAATGCCTCAAAATCAAAAAATAGAAAAATAATACTTTTAAAAGAAGAAAATAAATACTTTTATGAAAAGGATAAAGAAGAAAGAAGATTCTTGAGACAGAGTCAATTTGCAAAATTCTTAGAAAATTTTCGGAAAATTTCGATACCTTTAGATGATATAAAATTTATAAAATATGATTATGATAAGGAAAACGATACTGTATTGGAACAAGATGTTGATCTCAGAGAATTAATAAAATTACCTTATCATTACGTTATAATTGCTCTCTTAGACGAAAATTCAAAATTGATCAAAATAGGATTATTATTCATCATTAATATAGAGAAGGATTACATCCTATTATTTTCTGATTTGTCTTTTAAGGAACAGCAAAGGGTAAGGAAAATTCTTTTAGGAAGCTTGCGATTAAGCACGAAAGGTAATCATCAAGGATATCTCTATTTATAATTTAAAAAATATTCAAAAAAAGAAATTCAATAATTATTATCAGTTACTTTATCTTCTTTTTTAATGAGTAATAATTTCCGAAATCGCTTTTTTTCCATTGTTTTTCTCATCAATGAGACAACCAGCATGAAAATATTCAAAATCATGCCCAATGAATTCTCCTTTAAACAATCTTCCATATGTAAACTTAAAAGCAAGATGCAAGTCTTTTGGTCGTATAGGTTTATTGCAAATTGAACATTTGATCATTAAGTTAACAACTTTTTTTATTAAAAAGTATGGAAATGATAATTTAAAGTGCCCGGAAATAAAATGATGCTTAATTATCATTTTTAGATTCGAGAAATTTTAATATCGTTCCCGCTAATATTAATTCATTTTTCTTATGTGTATGAGTCCCCTTTTTCAATAAGAGTCGATTTTCATAAGAAATTTCTAACATTGTTGCATTTTCTTCGAAATTTTTAACTTTAATGATTTTATCATTTTTAGCATGAATTAAAAAAACTCTACTCGATAATTTCTTCCATTCATCAATAGGCATCCTTTTTTTGATATCTCTAATAAAAAGGCTTGGGGATAATATATTATTTTCTCCAGGTTTAGGGAATATTTTTACTCCTTTTAGGAGATAACTCAATATTATGATTGGATTTCTTAGTGATATGGTCTTTTTATAGTTGGAAAAAGTGGAGATCGCAATAATCTTTTGGATATTCTTGTTTTCAAAACCACCATTTAATACTGTCATTCCACCGATACTGAAACCAATAGCATGTATTTTCTTACTTTTCAAATTATCATTTTTCAATATCCATTTAACTACTTGTTCAAAATCATTTATTCGAGAAATGAAATCTCCTTTTTTTCCAGTGATTTTTGATTCTCCTGAACCTCTCGCGTCATAAATTAACACATGATATCCCATAATTGCTAATACATATGCGAGATACATTAAGGATTCCTTAGTATCGGAAAATCCATGCACCAATATAACGATTGAATCTTTATCATTAGAATTCTTTCTTTTTCTTATATTTAACAATGTAGCTGACAAATATCGTTTTCTTTTTTTACTTGATTCTAAGTAAATTCGGATTTTTTTCTCATTTACCCCATCAAAATCAAGTTTTTTCCATCTTGCCAACCATAAATCCTTTATACTCCAGTATATTTCAAAGGGAATGATTGTAATTAAAAAAGTTGTAGTTGATAAAATCAAGCATGGTAAGGGGGGATTGCCAAAAATATTATAATTTACATTCCAAACTAAACTACTTATTAAGATAGCAAAATATAAAACTATGCACCGTTTCACTAATTTTGAAAAGGCAAGACCACCTTCATTAAATTTAGTTATTTTAACAATTTTTTCGAGAATATTGACTAATATAACCACTAAAAAAATAAAAATTTAAAATTTTTTTATCAGAATGAATGTTTATTTAAAGTATCACTTATTTGCCTTATCGGGAGGACATCCAAAGTCATCTCTTACTTTACAAGTTGGCTTGCTAGAACTTCC
Organism: uncultured archaeon; assembly: GCA_964538145.1. GTDB lineage: Archaea > Asgardarchaeota > Lokiarchaeia > Sigyniarchaeales > SOKP01 > SOKP01. The sequence goes on along the minus strand of CAZIEC010000002.1, from coordinate 49,106 downwards.
AGGACAAGGTTCACACTTGATTTTCCTTAACATTGCTTCAACTTCACTAATCTCATATCCAAATTCTTCATCCTCAGTTTCATCAGCAAGCATTTCATCCTCAATTTCACTCAAATCGTAATCATATTCTTCTTCTAAATTATCATCTTCTTCAAAAAGGTCAATTACTTCGTCCCCATCTTCATCAATCTTCCCTTTTGGAATTTCATCAATTTCAGGTTCAGGGGGGGCTTTTTTCTTTTTTGCCATTGTACTCACGGCTCAATTAGTTATTTATGAAATTTATATAAAATTTGTATTATGATAAAAATTAATATAATTGAATTTAGATTTTATTGTTTTTCTATTGCGATGGGATAAAATTTTTAAAAATTTCGTTTCATTTTTAATTTCAATTAAAATGTTTGATAATTTCACGCTAAGCTAATATAATCTTAAGTAATCGATCTTGTATTAATAAATTAAAGATATTTTTGACTTAGAATTTTAATTTCTTCCATTAATTTTTGATTAGTTAAAATTTCATCATATAAGTTATTGATTTTTTCAAAAGTTTTAATTCGTTCATTATTTGTATAAATTTTATATTCTTTTAATTCATATCTAGGATAAAAGTATTTAAAAACAAGGTTTGGGAAAAATTCATTCGTTTCCAATAAATAATCTATTTCATTTTTGTTTTTTTCTCCTAAATAAAGGTGATATACCATTGAATCTAATAATTTGTTAAATAGTTCTTTTATTTCTTTAATCAAAAAGAAATTTCTTTCTGGAAAACTGATTTTACCATCAGATATTTTTAATTCATGAGAATATTGATGAAGGATTTGATTAATTTTAGCTAAGCGACCAATTGAATCCGGAATATCATTCACTATTGGTAATCTTTTAATGAAGCTTCCATTAAACCGCAAATATCCTTTAGCCATATGGAGCGATCCGAATAAACTTTTGAAGATATAATCCATTATCTTAGAATTCAATATTGCTAATAATGAAAAGATCTCATTAGTGTTTAATGATGGTATTTTAAGAAAATATAATCCCGTTATATTAGCAAATAAGCCAGGATCATAGACACAAGTTAGATCTTTGGCTATTTCTCTAAATATTAATTTTTCTCCCTTGATCTTCTCCTTAATGTTCTCATCAAATTCTTTCATGTTAAAATATGAAATTTTTGAGGTTTTTTTGGCTATTTTTATCAATTTTTCAAATCGAATAACATATTTCTCAATATTACTTGTACCAATTAGTAATTTATCATCATCTGAAACCCTCAAATCACTAACAAATTCAAAATAATTATTCCAATTAAGAAATCCAAATGGTCGATATATGATTTCTAAATTTTTATATAAATCTTGCATTGATTTTGTTCGATCAAATATTTTTTTTAAGTCTTTTAAATTGGTTGAAATTGGGATAACTTTTGAAGGTAGCTTTTTTAAAAAGGATTGATAAATAAGACTTTTTTCTTGACATGTATTGGAAAAGAAATCGGCTATTTCTTTAAAAATTTTGATGTGGATTAAATTTTCCTCAATAGATTTAGATTTCTTTAAAATTAATATGATTGGATAATTAGCAAATCCCTTAAACAGAGGTATGGTAGATAAATTCATACATTCTTTTATTTCAGTTTGCCCTATAATCAATTCTCTAAATTTTAATCCGTAATCTGCTGCGAGAACTTTATTTGGCATAATAAAGGCTAAATATCCAGAATTTTCCTTTAATAATTCAAGGGATCTCTCAACAAATAAGATTGATAAATCAAATAATTTAAAAGCTGTTTTAAAACGCTTTTTTAACCTTTTTTTATAATTTAAGTCTTTTATCTTTTTATTTTCAACATGAGGTGGATTACCTATGATTAAATCAAATTTATGGTGGAATATATCAAAAAGAAAGTCTTTATTATAAATATTTATGGATAAGTCTAATTTGTTGAAAAAAGAATCTATAGCTCTTTGAGAAATCATTTTATCTGTAGATTTCAGATATTCAGAGAAAATCCAGTTATACATGTTAAATTTTGCTTTGAATGCTACTTCTTTTTCAATTTCAACACCAAAAATATTATTATTAACAATTCTTTTCTTTAAATTAATTTCATTCATATCAGGAATGATATTCCTTAAAATATCGAAAAGCATATCTGCAGTTTTTAATAGAAAGATTCCTTCACCACAACTTGGGTCCAAAATTTTTACATTTTTTATAATATCTTTAATTTTTTTATTTGATAGAGCAGCTTTTATTAGCTTCTCTTTGAATGATTCATAATTCAATTCATTAAATTCCTTTAAATTGAGATTTAGTTTTTCTTGTTTTAATACATTACCAATCCATTTTTTAAACACGTTAAAAATGATTAAACTTGCAACATTTGGGGGTGTATAAACGACTCCAACTTTATTATCTGCCATTTTTTCCTAATTCTTAATGATTTCTTTCTAAATTTTTAGAACTCATTCATGATTAAATATATACTATAAAATTTTTTATCACAGTTTTATAAGAAATGTGATTACTGCCCAATGTTAAAAACATATATTTTTTATAATTAAATCACATTTTAATTATTTAGATCTCAACTTGTAAGTATAAAACTTTTAAGCATATTACAAAAAATGTTAAATAATTCAAAATTATTTTTAAAAATTAAAAATAAGCCAGAAATCATTTCAAAGCTAACTTTTAATGATGTAATTAACGTAATTGAAACTTCGCGCTCTATTTTTAGGAGAGAATCTCTCATTCAAAATATTAAATTGTTAGAAAATGAAAAAGCATGTATTATTGGTGATATTCACGGGAATTTAGAATCCTTAAAATATTTATTATCGATAATTGAGGAAAATAAGCCTAAACATGTTATTTTTTTAGGAGATATTGTCGATAGAGGGCCTTATCAACTCGAATGTCTCGTCTTAGTTTTAATCTATAAAATTCTCAATCCAAGTAATTACATAATATTACGAGGAAATCATGAAACTGAAGAAATGAATAAATATTATGGCTTTTATCATGTTGTTTTAGAAAAATTTGGTGATCCTGAGAAATTTAATCGCCTAAAAATGCTTTATGATGATTTGCCCACATGTGCGATAATTAATGATGAAGTTTTATGCGTCCATGGGGGAATCCCGCATGATATTAATGGGCTAAAATATTTGAAAGAGAAAAATGTAAACCAAATGGATATTAAAAAAGATCCTAAGGCAAATAAAATTATATTTGAAATGATGTGGAATGATCCTAAAGAAGGATTGAAGGGTTTTTCTCATAGTTATAGGGGGGAAGGAATATACTTTTTTGGTGAAGAAGTTTTTGAGGAATTTTTAAAGATAAATGGATTAAAATATGTTATAAGATCACACGAGTGTTTTAGTGAAGGATATCGTTGGTTTTTCGGTGGTAAACTTTTATCTATATTCTCATCAGCAAACTATAGAGGATACTTTTCTCCTAATCCTTTATCATATGCTATTGTTACCTCAAAAGAGATCATTTCAAAAAATGTCTTCCTAAAAGATATTAATCATGCTTTTTTTTAGATTTCTCTATTATATTAATCATTTGCTTTTTTAAATAAAGGAAATTGAAATTAATTCGTTCCATTAAACCTTTTGCAAACTAACTATCCCTATTAGAATTTCTTATAATTATCTATTATTATTTTTTGCAAAATCAGAGATTTTACTACATTACTTGGGATGCATCTGGTTTAATAAACAAGAGATTGTTTCCTCGAATAAAAATCTCGTTATATTTCGCAACCGGACTTCCATCCATTATTTCAACGGCATCTTCTAATATCATGTTCATATAAGCATCAATCTCTTTTAATAATCCTCGATATTCCGTTCCATCTTTTAATCTCAAGAGTATTATTGAATTTTGAGCATTTTGCAAGATTGATAATGGGTTTTTTAATTTTGGAGTATTGTTCTTTGACATTTTTAATTCAAATTCCTACTTAAAAAAAATCTATTTTACTATAAATATAAAAACACTAATTTAAAGAAAAACTTTTTTAAATTAAAACCTTTTTGTCTCGTGCCGAGTAACCCGTTAAATTTAAATTCGATTGGTTAGTTAAGTTGGATTTATCAGAGAAATTTCTTGAGAAAAAAAAGAAAATAATAGAAGAATATAATAAATCAGCGTTTTATTATGATGATAGGTACAGAGAAATTCAGATTTCAAAATTCAATTTATTATTAAGAAATGTGTTTTTTAACAATATAATATTATTGGATGGAGGATGTGGCACGGGGCTTCTAGCAGAATATTTGAAAAGCAAATTAGAATTAGGTTTTCATGAACAATTACATTATATTGGCTTGGACATCTCTATCGAAATGTTATTGAGGTTTTTTTCAAAGATAAAAGATAATAAAGTTTTAACTCTTACTCATCTGATTTTAGCTGATATTAGCCATTTACCTTTCCGGGATAATTTATTTGATGTTATTGCATCTTTTACTTCGCTCCAAAACCTCCCAGATCCCATCAATGGAATTCATGAATTAAAAAGGACAAGCAAGCATGAGGCTTGGTTTATCGTGTCCATATTAAAAAAGGACAAGCGCTTGGAAGAGATAAATC
>CAZIEC010000002.1:32661-44389 GCA_964538145.1 uncultured archaeon | reverse complement strand
GCTTGGTTTATCGTGTCCATATTAAAAAAGGACAAGCGCTTGGAAGAGATAAATCAAGTCATAAAATCATTTTTAAATCATAAAGAAATAATTTTAAGACCTGAAATTGAAGACTTAATGATAAAGGGGCAGATAATTAAAAATCAATAATAAATAGTTATTTGTAAAATGAGGCTATTATATCTTCAGGATCGCTTAAAATATTATATTTTTTTCTGAAATAATTACATATATTTTCAATATCGCGATGTAACAAGAAATTTGCGCTTGGATGATCCTTTGATACCCACTGAAGCCAATCTATTATCAAGATATTCCCTTTTTCATCAATTATTATATTAAATTCTCCTAAATCTCCATGCACCATACCAGCTTTCTTAAAGATAATTTTTATTTGCTTGATAATTCGATTAAAGATTTTTAAAGGATTGCCAATCTCCTTAAAATACACCAATTCCTTACCCCTTAAATAAGACATGACGATCATATGTCTGTTAAAAGCAATGGGTTTAGGTGTGCTTAATTTCAATTTATAAATTTTTTCTAGCGCTTGAAATTCTTTCTTAGCAGCAAGTCTATTTACATATAACCAAGATAAATGGCTACGATCTCCAATTAAATCCCTATATCGCTTGATATTTTTAAAACTAGTTCTCCCCATCCTATAAATTTTTAATGCCATTACTTGTTTAGCATCATCCATGCAACTATAAACATCAGATTCCTTCCCCTTGCCTATAAGTGGTCCTAATTGACTTATGACATTTTTTTCAACAAGCGTATGTAGGGCTAATATGTCATAACCAATAGAATTAAGCGTATAACCAATTTCATATGAAGATGAATTGCGGATTATTAAATTTAGTTTATGAACTTTTTTTAATCGATATAGAGTTTCTTCCATTGGAAATCGAGAATAAAACTTAATATTATTTATCGTGACATATTCTGATCTTTTCATGCCTAGCTCAATTGCCATCAATATCCTTAAATCTTCTTTATCAAGACTTCTTAGTAATCTTGCTGCCTCTGACATTTTCTCAAAATTATCTTTGAATCACGAGAATTTAAATTAGTTATATTAAAATTATTAATTTCATAAAAGAATTATTCAAGCCCATTAATCTGTAATGAATTATAGGATAAAACTTTTATAAGTTCTTATGAAATTTAAAAATTTTATTAAATTAGGAATCTCAATTATTAGAGAAGATACTAAGATTAAAGAAAAGAATAAACTAATATCAGATTGTTTTATCAAATATAATGTAGCTGAAGAACCATCTTGAAATAAAAAAATGAATATTCCTTGCCCCAAGTATAAGAGAATTCCGATTAATATAATAATTCCATTTAGGGAAATCATAACGACCTGAACTTCCATCTCATAAATTCCCAGGCTAAAATTAATCAAAAATGAAATAAATGCCAGTAAAAAGAGAATTCTAGAGATGTCTAACCATTCTTGGTAGAAGTTAGCTGATATGGCAATGTTTCCATTCATAATTGGAAGGAAGAAGGCACGAGCCAGGTTGATTAAAGAACCTAAAATTAAAAATACATTTAAGAGAGTAGAGAGAAAATAAATTCTAATTGAGAAGAAGTGAGAAAACTTGTATTTTTCAAATTGTCTTTCTTTTTTAAGGGATTCTAACATTGAATCAATTTTTTCTTTTATATTGGGAGGAATATCTTTCCCTAAATATATCAATTCAATATTAGACTCTTCAAATTTTTCAATTAAGTTTTTTAATAATAATTTTCCTCTCTTGTATTTCTTTGAATTGCATTTAGGACCTTTCCATAAATAAATTTTTCGATCTTTCTCATTTAAGATGGCACAAGTATCATGCTCGAATAAAAGATTCTCTTCTTCAATCCAAGCATCTTTTACTTGATCGTATACATAAATTTTAAGCATTATCTCAAATCTTTTACTATTATAGGTGAATTTGAACTTAAATAATTCTTTAAGTTAATAAATATAAATCTCTAATTAAATTAAATAATTTTTAAAAATCTTTTAAAAAATAAAATAATTATTCTTCAATTCTTTTTACTATATCAGCCCATAAGGCGTCAATATATTGCTTATACATCCTGATTTCTTCTTCTGTAATGTTTCTAAACCTTTTTTGCATCTTTAAATATTCTTCGATGGGTTTTCGTTTTGAAGGATCGAGATATCTCTTGCTATCTTTAGAAAGCATGAACTTTCCGTTAATTACCTCGTATAATGGCCAAAATCCTGTTTGTACGGCAAGCTTTCCTACTTTAATTGAATCCTTTGGATCATATCCCCATCCGGGAGGACAAGGAGATAAAATATGAATGTATTTTGGGCCTTTTATCTCTTTTGCTTTGCTAAATTTTTCATATATGTCGAGCGGATAAGATCCATTTGCAGTAGCTACATATGGAATGCCATGAGCCTCTAAAATTTTAGTCATGTTTTTCTTGAACCCCTTTTTCCCTAATGGAGTGGTCGTACTAAAGGCACCAAGGGGAGTACTACCACTTTTTTGTACTCCTGTATTCATGTAAGCTTCATTATCATAGCAAGCAAAAATAAAATTAGTACCTCTTTCAACAGCTCCGCTAAGGCTTTGGATTCCAATATCCACGGTCCCTCCATCGCCCGCAAAAGCAACCACATTAATGTTTTTTTCTAGACCTTTATCCTCTAATGATGCAACAATTCCAGAAGCTGCCGCGCCAGTAGTAGCAAATGGCGTATGGTAGACAGATATTTTGGTTGTACAAAAACCTTGCATTCCATGCAAGACTGTTAAACAAGAAGCTGGAACTGTTATTATCGTATTTTTGCCAAGCGCTTTTAAAGCCATTCTATATATCAGAGCCATCGCACAACCCGGGCAGGCTCTTGTTCCTGGATATATGTATTCTTCTTCAGGAATTTCTAACACGTTAACCATTATTTATTTTCACCTCCTTTAAAAAATTCTGACTCATCATATTCATTCAAAACATCTTGTCTCAATCCTAAAAATTCTGTTTCATGGGTTATCTCCTGAGTTTCAGCTTGAGTAATGGTTCTTTTAACGCCTTCAATGATATAGCTTGTTTTCACATCTCTTCCACCTAATCCAACGATGTATCCCTTAATATAAGGAGCATTTTTAACTCCATATAAAGCTGATTTTAATTCATAACACAAGACTCCTTGATAACCATATCCTATGTTTCTATCAAACGCTACTATTATCGATTTTTCTTTTAGCAATTCACGCAACATTTTCGCTGGGAATGGTCGAAAAACTCTTAAGGTTACCAAGCCAATTTTTAATCCTTCTTTCCTGAGTTGATTAACAGCAATTCTAGCTTGAGCAGAAATGGATCCCATGGCAAAGATTATTATGTCAGCATCATCTACTTCAAATGTTTTAAATATGCCATTTCCATAGGATCTTCCAAACTTTTTAGCAAAATCATCATGAACCTCTTTTATAATATCAATAGAATTTTCCAATGCTTTTTGTAGGGAATATCTATATTCAAAATATCCAGGTACAATTCCTTCTTTACCCCGATCCCTAACATGGGGTGTTGTAACAGGATCTACACCTTTAATTATTGATAAATCGGAAAGATTAATATGATGTCTTAAAGATGGAAGGAATTCATCAACATCCTCTTGGCTTTCTATTTTAACTGGCATTATGGTGTGTGAAAGCAAGTATCCAGAATATCCCACGCAAATTGGCAAGAATACTCGAGGATCTTCAGCAATTTTATATGCTTGGAGGACCGTGTCATAAATTTCTTGATTATCTTCACACATTATTTGAATCCAACCAGTATCACGTATAGCTATGAAATCTGAATCATCATTCCATACAGACCATGGTGCGCCAACAGCTCTAGTTGCCAAGCATAATACTACGGGTAATCTATTTCCTGCAGCCCATGGAAGCATTTCATACATCAACATCAATCCGTGAGATGCAGTCGCCGTTCCTACTCTCGAACCTGTGGCGGAAGCTGCACAACAAACTGCCAAGGCAGAATGTTCTGATTCAACTTTCACGAATTTAGTGTCCATTTCACCCTTGGCAATAAATTCCGCCACTTTTTCAACAACGGGACTTTGGGGAGTAATAGGATAGGCCGAAATTACCCCCACTCTCGCTTGTCGAAATGCATGAGCCGCAGCATGATTACCAGTCAATAATTTAAAAGTATTGCCCAGATTTGTACCTTTTTCTTTTGATATTGTCATTTTAATGGCACCTCCTCCATTGTTATGGCATTCACTGGGCATTCTTCCATGCAAATACCACATCCTTTGCAATATTCGAGTTCAATCTTAGGGGGTATTGTTCTATAAATTACAGCTTCCGGACAATACAGCCAACAATTAAAACAACTTGGTTTTCCAGACTTTGCTGGAATGCACTTGGATTCGTCGATGATTGGTTTTTTAAGACTCCAACTCCCCGTTTTGCCAGCTTCTCCTTTAACTGGTTTTTGCACGGATCCTAGAATCCTTTGATAATCTTCTTTACTTTTTGTCATATTCATCACTATTACTAAAATTCGGGAAAAAATTGATATTAAAAAATAATAACAATAAAAATAAAATACTTTTTATTTATATTTACAAAGTTTCTTCAAATTTAATGCATTTAATATTAAATAGAGTATTAAAAATACAAAAATAATTTACCTATTGATTATTAGATGTAAAAAAATAAGTAAAGAAGTTTTATTAAAAAATTTCAAAATGTATTAGTTATTATTTTAAAAATCAATTCTTTATTTTGGCTTTATCATATCCTTCTTGAATTAACTCAAAATTTAATTTCCCTAATTTTTCTCCCATTCTATTTAATAATGCTGTTCTTAAATTATCTAAGGTGATTTCAGGTAATGCCCTGGATAAGAGCCCCAATATTGGAGTATTGATTACGGGAAATCCATCAATGGTTAGGTTTTTTTCTAAAGACAAATGACTGATATCTCCAGAAACGACGGTAATACCCTCAGAAATGCCATAATTTTTAATAAAATAATCAGGATCCTTATCAGAATTTATGATAAAAATAGAACCTTTCTCAAGAGAAGAAAGCATGTTTTTATCTAATAGATTTTCATCAAATACGATAAGAACGTTTGGATTATCGATTTCTGAACGATCCCAGATCTTATTAGTTCTAGATAATTTAGCATAAGCTTGTATTGGAGCACCACGCCTTTCAGCTCCAAAAGAGGGGTTTGCCTGAACATCAACAAAATTACCACTCAAATAAGCAGCTTCAGCTATTATTTCACATGCCGTAACAGCGCCTTGCCCACCACGCCCAAGAATTACAATCTTTATTAGGTCATCTTCAATGTTAGAATTATTCATTATAAGACCACCAGAAGAATATTTAAACTTTAGATGTTTAAAAGATAGATTTACATATCATTCTCAATTTTTATGTTTTTCTAAGTAATAATTCTATTAAGCTTTGTGCTTTTTAATGCATTAACATATAATAAATAATAAAAAAGTCTTCGAATTATAAACTAACAATAGACTTTTTCAAAAATCTTGCATGATTAGTGAATGAAACTTGAAAAATAATAAGGCTTATTTTGAAGGAAGAGAAAATACAAAATTATTTTACCAATCTTGGATTCCCGATTCGGGTGAGTTTAAAGCAAGTTTAATTGCATTACACGATTGGGGCAGCCATTCAGATAGAGTGAAATTCTTGGCAAAATTTTTTACAGAGAAACAATATGCAGTATATTCATTTGATTTTCGTGGCCATTGGAGAAATAAAGGAGAGAATCCAGGACACATTGAAAGTGTCGATCATGTTCAAAAGGACATCTTATTATTCATGGATCTAGTGAAGGAAGAAGGAAAAGATAAAAAGGTCTTCTTAATGGGGCATTCCTTTGGAGGGCTAATGAGCTTAATTTATGCAATAGAACATCCTGGCTTGCCTGGAACAATTGCTTCTTGTCCATTGTTGAAATTTTCGCCTAATTTATCATTTGGAAAGAAAGTAAACAAGTTAATTGCTAAATCTTTTTCAAAAGTTTCTCCAACAAAGACCATTAAATTTACGTTCGATCAAAATCAACTAACGAGTGATTTAAAAATTTTAAGAGAATACATCGCAGATAAGAATAAATTAGAAGTAATGTCTCTTAAAACCGCAGCAGAGATAAGTAATGCAATGAAATATGCAATAGAAAATCCAGATAATTTATTATGCCCTGTATTCATTCAACAAGCAGGAAATGATAAAATAGTTGATATTAATGCTGTTAGACAATTCCATGAATCTATAAAAAGTAAAGATAAAAGGTTTAAGTTATATGATGGCTTTCTTCACGATTTATGGACCGAGAAGGGGCGTGCACTAGTATTTCAAGATATTTTTGTTTGGTTAGAGAAACATCTTTAACCAACATACTTTAGATGGGCTATAAATTTGTAGAAGAATATTTTTCTCGCAAATTTTGAATGAATTTTTCGAATTCTTCTTGATTTTTTTTCAAGTATGCAAAATTACCACATTCATCCTCCAGATCATATGCGTTATTGATTAATTTATTATTCATTATTAACAATGACGATTTAATTAGAAACATGAATGAAGCCATTCGTTTACTGAAAGTTCTTAGAAATTTTCGGGTTTCTTTTTCTAAATCTGCAGGTGGAAATATTCTTGTAGGAAAATTCAAATTTTTTAATTCTTCTAAACCAAATTTATCAGCTGTAAATAATATATTTTTAGCATAAGTCAAGCCAAATGAAAGAAGAGGTAATATTGTTGCACCAGTTTGAGGATATATGGAAATTGCTATTTCTGGCATTCTAAAAAACATTTCATCAATTGGTTTATCTGCAAAAATTCTAAGATCAGACGCCATGATTAGTTCCATTCCAAATCCGATGGCAGAACCTTGAACTTGAACTACAATTGGTTTTTTCATCAAAAGCATGTATTGAGTGATTTTTCTACCATATTCTTTTAGTTCGTTCAATCCTTCCTTATCTTCAGGAGAAGTGGTCTTGATATCTATTCCTGCGCTAAAGACCTTGTCTCCAGTGCTTTTCAACAAGATGCATTTTACTTTTTCATCTTTATCCGCTTTTACAAGGTTTTCATAAAGTGCTTTCATTAATTCTAAATTAAATGCGTGAGCGAATTTTGGGCGATTTAAAACGATATAAGCCACACTACCTTTTACTTCATAGATAACAATATCTTGTTCATTCATATATTGAAAAAAATTGGTTGGAATTTAAAGTTTCTCTACGATATTTTCCAATTAAAAAATTTTTTATGCGGCTATTTCGTTTAATTAAAAGATAAATTTTGAATGGTAAATATTGAATAGATTGATGCAAGAATTGTTCATTTTAAATTAAAAACGTTCAATTATAGAAAGTTTTAATGATTCAATAACAATGCCGCAATAATTCATTCCACTTTAATCCTCCTTTATATCACTACATCTTGATAGATTAAAATTAGAGTCATCAAGCGAAGAATTATTTTTCGTGGATTTATTCTTCGAAGAATAACATCAGATATGGAAAGTTTTAAAAGATTTAAATAGAAATTTAAATTAATCACTTTTCCTAAATTTTTTATTTTTCTAATATTTTTCAGTAGTTTAGTCAAAAATTATTAAGATGATAATAGATAGAATTAATTTTATTAAAAACTTAGACTCTACACAGATTTATTTCTTTAATTAACTTAATTTACAATGGATGGAATCATGACACTTGAAGAACTTAATCTCAGGGATCTTACACCAATGATGCAACATTGGTATAGTGTTAAACAGAAATATAAGAAAAGGTTTCCTGAAGCGATAGTGGCTTATAGAATGGGAGACTTTTTTGAATTTTTTTATGAGGATGCCATTAAAGTATCCAACTTGCTTGGAATCACTTTAACTCGAAGAAAAGTAGGAAACGATTCTTATCCACTGGCAGGCATACCACATCATGCTGGAAGTTATTTAAAAAATTTAGTAAGTCAAGGGCAGACTGTAATAATTGTAGATCAATTGGAAGATCCCGCAACAGTAAAAGGAAGAATTGTAAAAAGAGGAGTGGTGCGCATTCTATCTCCTGGAACAATCATAGAATCGGATATATTGAATTCTTCTGAAAATAACTATATTTGTTCCATCGTAAAGGATAAGGATAATTATGGAATTGCTTTTGCCGACATTTCAACTGGTGAATTTAAAACAATTGAATTTTTATCAAAAGAAAAAGACGCTTTTGAAAGATTATTATCAATCTATTCACAACACGACCCAGTTGAGGTTATAATCCCTAATTGGTTAAAGAGTGATGAAAAATTATTCGTGTTAATCAAGGATTTAAATAATGCTCTAATTAAGCCCTATGATGACCATGTGTTTGAACATGATAACGCTCGTAGTTTAATTTTACAACATTTTCAAATTTCTAACCTTGAAAGTTTTGGCATCGAAGATAAAATTTTAGCTATTAGGGCTTCTGGTGGATTGTTAGCATTTTTGAAAGAAACTCAAAGAGATATAATTCCAAATATTTTTAAAATCAGTCTTATTCAAGAAAAAGGGATTTTACTTTTAGATTATATAACACAGAGGAATCTAGAGCTAATTAGATCATTATGGGAACGAGGAAAAGAAGTTTCTTTATATTCAATTTTTAACAAGACGCGCACACCAATGGGAGCTCGTTTATTAAAAAAAATAATGCTCCAACCATTAACAGATATTAGAGAAATAAATCGGAGATTGAATATTGTTCAAAAATTAAAGGAAGATGTTTTTTTAAGGTCTGATTTAAGGGAAGAATTAAAAGTTATCGGGGATTTAGAACGATACATTAATCGATTAAATTTCTCTAATAGTGCTAATGCTCGAGATTTAATTAACATAAAGAATTCATTGGACAAGATCCCCAAAATAAAGAAAATATTGGAGAAGGCACAAATTACTGACATTCAGGATTATTTGCAAGGAATTAAAAGTTTCATTGACTTAAGTAGTCTAATTGAAGCTTCAATTGTAGATGATCCACCAAGTACAGTGCGAGAAGGAAATATTATTAAATTTGGTTTTAATAAAAAAGTTGATGAATTGCGAGATATACTCCAGAATGGAAAAAAATACATATTAGAATATGAAGAAGAACAAAAAAAGCGCTGGCGCTTAACATCTGGGTTAAAAGTAGGGCATAATAATATTTTAGGATACTACATTCAAATAACATTAAATGCTCTTAAAAGTATTCCTAATATTCCTAACGATTATATCGAAAGGCAAACTTTAAAAAATGCAAAGAGATTCACGACTCAAAAGCTAAAAGAACTCGAAGAGAAAATAGTTCAAGCTGAAGAAAAAATAAATGAATTAGAATATCAAATCTTTTGCGAGATAAGAGAACAAATCATTAAAAAAACGGAAAAAATTTTAGAAACCGCAAAAAATATTGCTTATATTGACGTATTTGCTTGTTTTGCGGAAATTGCTGAAACCTATGACTATTGTCGCCCAATTGTTAATGAAGAAGATAAAATTATAATAAAAGATGGCAGGCATCCAGTAATTGAACGTGTTAATCTATCTGAGCCATTCATTCCTAATGATTGTTACCTCGATACTGAAAAAGAACAAATCTTGATAATAACAGGACCTAACATGGCTGGAAAAAGCACTTACTTGAGACAAGTAGCATTAATTTGTATTATTGCTCAAATGGGTTCTTATGTTCCTGCCAGTTCGGCGATGATAGGAATTATCGATAAAATTTTCACTCGCATTGGCGCTTCAGATGATTTAGCACGCAAGTTAAGCACTTTCATGATCGAAATGACTGAAACTGCGAAAATACTTAATTATGCGACTCCAAAAAGTTTAGTCATAATAGATGAATTAGGAAGGGGGACGAGCACTAGCGATGGTCAAAGCATAGCGATGGCAACCTTAGAAAAACTCCATGAGTTGCGCTGTAAAACCTTGTTTAGCACTCATTATCACCAATTAACAGAAATAAACTTACCAAGGATTAAAAATTATCACTTAGACATTATAGAAAATGATGATGGTACTATCAATTTTGTCCGTAAATTGAAGCCTGGAAGCACCGATAAATCTTATGGTATTCATGTTGCAAAATTAGCGGGTTTGCCTGATGATGTCATAATACGAGCTTTTGAAATCTTAGATCAGATTGAAAAAGAAGATCCTTTTAGAAATACCGTAAGAAATAATGGTAATAACTTCAAGCCTGGAAAGTATCATGATAAATTAATAAGAGAGAAGATTCAAGAATTGAATAAGTTAAATGAGCAATTGGAAAGAAAAAAATCCGAATTAATAGAATGCGAATCATTATTAGATGAGAAGAAAAAAGAGTTAGGCATGAAAACATATGAATTAGAGAAGGTTAAGGAAGAAATAAAGAAAATACAATCTAAAAGTAATATTAAAATGAAAGAAGATAAGAAAAAAAAGTTAGTGCAAACAACATTTTTCATGCCAAAAGTCATTAAGGAACCTGAAATAAATGAAAATGTTAAAGAAATTATTAAAATTTTAGAAGAACTTGATTTAAATGCACTTACTCCCATAGATGCAATGAAAGAAATGATTAAACTTAAAGAATTGCTCAATCAGCACAAATAATTTCGAGATTTAAGATATTTATTGAATATATGAATAAATTTTTCCAATGCTTAATTTTTATATTTTAATTTGAGTTTTTCCATGTCTTTCTTGATTGTTTTTCGCATTGGAATTATAAAAATAACTGAAGCCATGAGCGTCAAGACAATTCCACTGAATGCAATTCTATAACTATTTTGGGAGAGATCAAGAAAGAGAATAAATAATGAAATTCCTAAACCTTGTCCGATTCTAGATACAATTAATTGAATTGAAAAAAAGGTTGATCTTAAATGGGGTGCCACAACATCTCCTATTAATGATTGTGCTATTCCAGCTTCACCCGAAGTTGTAAATGCTCCCATTAGTATTAAAATTATGAACAATACAATCAACCAAATATTAGATGAATTAATATCGAAACTAAAAGCAAGAAGATAGAAAGAGGGGCCGATTAGCATTATTAATATTAATATTTCAATTTTAGCAGTTTCGCGCTTATTAAATAAATTATCTGCAATTTTTCCTAAAAGTGGGGATCCAATTATCATTATAGAAAATGTACCAATCATCATTATCGTAGCTAAAGAAGTAGATATAGACAATTGCTTTTCTAACATTGTAATAAAATGGAAATTAAATGCCCCATAGTTTAAAACTTTAATGAATGAGTAAAATGTTAACAAAATATTAGTATTTGTAGTAAAGAGTTCTTTAAAATCTGTTCTAGTTAAAAAGAAAGAGATTTTTTCTTTATTCATTACTTTAATTTGTTTAAATCCATCTAATTTACCCCTCTGTGGTTCCTGGATGTTCTTCAGTAAAGTAATGTATATTGTACCATTAAATGCAATTATTAAAAAGGGAACCCACCAAGGTAAGAAATCAACTAAAATGCCACCTAATATAAGACCAAATCCTACTCCTAAAAGTGATGTCATTTGAAGTATGCCAAATGCGTGAGCTCTTCTTTCTGGTACTATTAAATCAGTGATGAGCGTGAAACTAATTGGCATGATCCCAGCATATCCTATTGAAGTAATAATTTCTATTATTAAAAAAAAGAGATAACTTGTAGAAAAGC
>CAZIEC010000002.1:31398-32561 GCA_964538145.1 uncultured archaeon | reverse complement strand
TTGTCTCTCGACATTTTCAATCTTTTAAAAAAATTATTTAAATCTTAATAGAGTATTATTTTAAATTTGAATGAATGTGTTATATATTGAGTTTAATACATATAAAAGTTAAAAAAAATTTTGGTCAAGAATTAAAGTGAATCAAGGTAAGATACAAAAGATCATTGATGCTGAAAAGATTGCAGCAGGAGAAGTAATTGAACGTCCTGCCAATGTGGTTAAAGAGTTAATTGAAAACAGCATAGATGCCAAAGCTACAGAGATAAAAATAATTATAAAGAAGGCAGGAAAAGTCTTAATTCAAGTCATAGACAATGGGATGGGCATTGCTCCAGAAGATATTGAAATTGCTTTTGAAAGGCATACTAGTAGCAAAATCCGAAAGTTAGAAGATCTTAACTCTCTATCGACATTAGGGTTTCGAGGTGAAGCATTGGCGAGTATCGCAGCTGTAAGCAATATTGAGATTACCTCAAGAACAAAAAATAATGAGAATGGCATCAAATTAATTTTAGAAGCCGGTAAAATTGTTTCTAAGCAAGTGATTTCTTGTCCCGTGGGAACTAATATCATAGTGAAGAATCTCTTCTATAACATCCCAGCAAGATTCAAATTCTTAAAAAAAGATACGACCGAATTAGGGCATATTACTGATATCATTCAAAGATATGCCTTATCGTATCCAGAAATACATTTTTATTACACTCATAATGATTTGGTGATATTAAATTGTCCAAAAGATTCTGATTTGAAAACAACAGTTTATCATATTTATGGTAAGAATATAGCAAAAGCCATGGAGCAAATTAATCATGATGATGATGAAATAAAAATCAAGGGTCTTTTGGGGCATCCTTCAATTGCTAGGAAAAGTAAGATACAATCAAGCTTGTTCATTAATCGAAGATATATAATGAGTAATTTACTATCTAGAGCGATAAAAGAAGCATATAAGGGCATATTGATGACAAACCAACATCCATTCTATATTATATTTTTGGAATTAGATCCTTCCTTTATTGACTTTAATGTACATCCAAAAAAGCTAGAAGTTAGGTTTGAGGATGAAGATTTAATATATAACAAGCTTTATAGGATAGTTAGAAATTTCATTGAAGAAAGATTCATGAAAAATCAGATATTAAATGTTGCTACTGATATCT
>CAZIEC010000002.1:24820-31298 GCA_964538145.1 uncultured archaeon | reverse complement strand
GCATCAGAAAGAATAAATAAAGAATATTTCATGAAACTCTATGATTCTACAAAGAGAATTAAACAAAAATTAATATCACCCCTAAAACTTGAAGTTTCTGCCAGTGAAAAATTCTTTTTATTATCAAATCTCAATGAATTCAAAAAATTAGGGTTTGATTTTGAGCATTTTGGAGGCAATACTTTTGTTTTAAGGGAGATTCCAACCATAATGAATAAAGTTCCAGATAATCAAGTTATAAAGGAAATCATCAGCGATCTTTCATCGATAGGAAAGGATGCAAGTTTCGGTCAAGCAAAAGAAAAAATCATAAATTATTTAGCATGCCATAGGAGTATAAGAGGGGGAGATGACTTGAGCATAAAAGATATTAGGAAATTAATCGAAAATTTATCGAAATGCGAGGATCCGTTTCATTGTGCTCACGGTAGACCAACGTTGAAGTTTTTTTCCTTTAAAGATCTTGACAAGTTGTTTAAAAGAATAGTATAAAAAAAGATAAATTGAAAAAAAGCTTGTTAAATTATTTTATCAGATTATTTTCAAAATCATTTAAAGGTCTCAAGCTTTAGAGAAAGCAATTCCTTCGATACCTTGAAGTCCATCAACCTTTCCAAATAGTTCTTCAAGTTTATCAGTTCCGCCCCATTCTTCAGGATATCTAACTCTCAATCTTACTTTCTTCAGACCAAATGCTACGGGCAGGATGTCATAATGTTCAACGGTACAACTATCTGGTAAAACTGATTTTAATTTTCCAACAAGTTCTTCGAAATCAACATCAGTTTCTTCAGGAACCACATCAATTAAAGCAATATATTCTCCCAAAATTTTCACCCAAATTGTTTAATAAAGATACTCATGAATTTTTTATCTTAAAACCTTCTTTTTAATAGTAATAATAATTAGATGTATTAATAAAAACCCTCAAGAAAATGCCGTATTTTAAGCAAAAATTTCATCCTTTATTTCACGGTCCTCGAAAATTGCATTTTAAGCACACATACTCATTACCCATCGTCCTACAACGCTCGCATCTCCAGATTGTCACGTCTCCGCATTGAGGGCACGGAAAACTAACGGCATTTTCATATGGCGTTATTGGTCTATTACACGAAAAACACACATTTTTTTTATAACTTGACATTGTAAATGCATCAGTGATAAATTATCAATATTAATTGCTAAAATTTATTATTTCTTTAATTATTTTTGGTTATAAGAGATTGTTTGAATAATTTTAAATTATTAAACAACCTAAATTTAATATATCAGTTTCAAGAAAAATTATTACGAGTAATTTTTAGTTTTAGATAAGAAGAAAAAAGGTGCTTGAACGTGCCAGAAAATAAAGTAAAAAAATATTTTTCTCTGATTGAAGCTTGGGCTTGGTGTGACATTTGTCAAGATATGGTTGCACTGCGCATTGATAAGAAAGAAATTTTGGATGGCTTAAAAATGGGAATCTACACTAAAAAATATAAACATTCTAATCCTTACCCAGATCCAGACGATCCTGATGATAAATCAGGTGAGGAGCATACTATTTATGTATATATCAATGACAACTATGATATCACGGGTGTGAAGTCTTTTTATGGGGATTCTTTTAGCGTTGGAGATGTTGGTGCAGAAGTCATACAAGAAAAAGGTGAAGTAAGGATACCAGTTGTAGTGAAAGAAATTCCAGAAACGAGCGTGCATTTAGGAATGATTTCAATGGATGAATACAAGCTGATGAAGGTGTGCGATGGAATGTTAACAGTCGAGGAAGTAGCTAAAATTGTTCAAAAGGACATTGATGAAGTTGAAAAAATGCTTGAAAAATTAAGAGGAAAAGGGTTAGTAAAAGTAATTCGAAGAACTAGTGGTTAATTAATTCTTTTAAAAAAATTTGATTATGTTAAGCAAACTTATTTTTAATAATTTTCTCTCCAAGAGTTATTCCTAATCGTAATGCTTTTAGATTTTTTTCCGGATTCTTTAACATCTCGTTTATGATTGCCTCGTAATGTTTAATCTCAATAAATGGTAATTTTCCCGTAGCAATGGCAAAACCTAGCATTATAATGTTCATTTGTTGGTTTTGACCAAATTCTTTTAGTGATAACTCAGTCGCGTTCATGAAATAAACTTCTTTTGAATATTCACTTAATATTACCTTGATCTTATTTAAGCTAGGATATTCTTCCAGATTGGCAGTAACCATTACTCCTGGAATGTCTCGCTCATTGATGACGAATGTTGTTTTCTCAGAAGCAAATATTCCCCTTCTTAGAGCCTCAACAGGTTCTAAACAAATATAAAGATCCGCATCTCCATAACAAATTAAAGGGGATTGCAAATTTTTTCTTTCATCGTCATGTAATACTTTTTGATACCTTGCGTGGCTTGTTATAGCACCTTCACGTTGAGCAAGTCCATGCATTTAACGCCCATTTCCACTTTAGAAAAGGGTTTCGCTCCCAAAAACTCGCTCAACGCCAGCTCTTTGAGCCGCAAATTCGATCAATCTCTTAAGAGTAATCACTCCTTGACCCGCAGTTCCTGCAATTACAACATTAATGATATCATATTCTTTAAATTTCACGAAAAGCCACCTCCATTCCAAATAAATTTATAATTGATTTTCTAATTGCCCCATTGGGACATACTTCCTTACAAACACCACATTTTACACACCTATCTTCATCTATTTGCATTTCTTCAATCCCATTAGTTTTGACTCGTCTTAAGGCAGGACAACTAAAGATTCTTGCACATTCATAACACAATTGACATCCACCAATGTAATAAGAAGTTTCTTGAATTTTCTTCCCTTGTTCAATGAACTTATTGATAGTTGAAATTCGCCATCTATTTGCTTGTAAAGCACATTCTCTCTTGGAAATGATTACTTTAAAACCTTTAATTTTTAACAACTCCTTGATAGAATTTATCATTTTCTTTGGATTGTATGGATCTTCTACTCTAATCCACTTTACACCAACAGCTCGACAAATGGCTTCGATTGACAATTTTTTTTCCGTTAATCCCAATACAGGTTGATGTCCAGTCATTGCTGTCCAATTATTTTCAAACACGAATAAAAGAACGTTGGAATCATAATTTGCGGCTTCCACTAATGGGGCCATACCCGTATGTAGAAATGTAGAATCTCCAATAAATGCGATGACATTTTGAGTTGTTTTTTCTGCCATTCCAATTGCTGCACTTAAGCCGCCAGACATACAGATTATTAAATCGCTACATTCTTGGGGTGGAAAGAAACTCATGACAAAACATCCAATATCTCCACAAATTACTGTATTTTTGAGTCCATCTGTAGCTTTTAAGATAGCATATAATGTGGCTCTTTCAGGACATCCAGCACAAAAAGTGGGAAAGCGACTTGGAATGATTGATTTATAAGATTCATATTTTTTAAAAGCATTTTCTATTCTAATATTCGTTTTCTTGTTAAATACTTGAGACAAGCATTTAGCAACCAAACCAGTAGAGTATTCATTATATTTTGGAAAGTAATCTTGACCTAATATCTCAACATTCAATTCATTCCGGTTAGCAATTTCAGCAATCTTAACTTCTAAGAATGGTTCTAATTCTTCGATTACAATTACTTTTTCTAAATTTTGTATAAAATTCACAATTTCTTCATTATTTAGGGGATAAATCATTCCTAACTTCAAGATTGGGACATCATTTAAATCTAATTGATTTAAAGCTTCTAACGTGTATCCAAAAGGCATTCCACTCGTAATTATGCCAATCTTGTTATCGCCTGAAAATAATTTATTAATTTTTAATTTTGGAACTTCTTCTCTTATTTTTTCAATTCTTTCATAAAGCCTAACATGATTATTAATTGCATGAGGAGGTAAAGAATTGAATTTAGGAATGTTTCGAATGAATTCTCCATTTTTCTTTCCCCGTTTTAACGGCATTAAATCCACAAAACCTCTCGAATGTGCACTTCTTGTAGATGTTCTTATTTCAAAAACGAGATCATATTTTTCAGAAAGTTCAAAAGCTAATTTTGTAAATTCCTTGCACTCTTGTGGAGTATGCGGTTCAAAACAAGGTAAATGGAGCATCCACGTATAAAATCTTTCATTTTGTTCTTGATGAGAACCTAAACTTCCTGGATCTGAGCCAACAACTATAACCATTGCTCCCGGGTTCGGACCATTAAGTGCAATAACACTTAAAGGATCGCTTGCGACGTTTAACCCAACATGTTTCATTGGGTTTAAAGCCTTAGCACCTGTCCAAGCAGCTCCAGCACATTCAGATGTAGCTACGGCTTCATTAACAGCCCAATGATGTACTAAGAAATCTCTTATCTCTGGTTGCTCTCTCAAAATACGCTGAAAAGTTTCTCCAATATCAGAAGTAGGCGTGCCGGGATATTGAGCAGCAAATGAAACACCTGATTCAAGGCATCCCCTAACAATGGCTTCATTTCCCAGCATTAAAGCCCTTCCACTTTCACGAATAAATCTATCGTCTTGTTTCATTAATCAATGCCCTTAAAAATTTAATTAGGAAATTAATAAATTTAAAAAAATGGAGTACAAAAAAACCTTATTATTATCATTAAAGCGCATTTTTTGAATTAAATTTATATTAGGATTGTAAGTAAAATGATAATTAATCTTTTTTCAATAAATCAAGATTATATATTATGAATATGAGTGTTGATGGATATTGTCTATATTTTGGATTATTTGGATTTCGGTAAGTAAGCCTTATTTTGCATTCTTTTGAATTAATTTTAACATTAATATCCTTATTCATCGGAAACGAAACTTTATCTTTCGTGAAATACTCAAAAAAATGGAAATAAAAACCCCGTTTAATTGATTCTTCAGAAATAGATGCTTTAAATTTCCACGAAGTCAATTTCTCATGCTTATCTCTGATCATTTCATGAGAAATTAATGGAATTTCTACAACTTTACCATCAATAGTTATTTTAAATATAGAATTTTTATCTTTAATTTTTCCAGGAGTCTATACGGAAATATTTAGTTTTTGATTTTTTTGAACATTTCTAATCATCTTTAAGAAACGCCTTCCAGCATAGAAATATCGAATAAATATTATTATAAAGGAGAATATGTATAATTCCTTATTCCAATATAAATCATTTAAATCTCTGGTAATTAAATTATCTATAATGATTATGAGGGTAATTATGAGTAAGAAAATGGAAATTATGAATGGAATTAATAAGGACACGTAAGCCGTTCCTTCTTGAACTATTTGAAGATCATCATCAGAATATAATGTGAATAACCAAATTTTGTCCAATTGAGCTCTATTTGAATGAAATTCTTCAAATGCCAAAATTTATCTCCACTCTAAAATAACCTTAATTCAAAATTTTTTTATATACCATCTCAATTAAATATTATTTAATGCAATTAAAATAGAGAATTTTGATCATGAAAACTGATGAAAAACTATATTATAAACATTGGCCCGAAGGCGTTCCAAAAGAAATTAACATCCCAGATATTACTTTGGTTGATTCTTTGGAAAATACAGTCAAGAAGTTCCCAAATAATATTGCTACATATTTTATGGGGTTCGAATTAACTTATTCTCAATTAATGGACATTGTTAATAGATGTACTACAAAATTGCAAGAATTAGGAATCAAGAAAGGAGATTGTGTTGCGATCCAATACACGAATAATCCTGCCTTTATTGCATATTTTTACGGTATCTTGAAAGCTGGTGGAATTGTTACATCAATTTCTCCATTGTTTAAAAGTTTAGAGATAAAAAGGCAATTAAATGATAGTGAAGCTAAAATATATTTGGGATGGGAAGGATTCTCTGGCGTGGTAGATCCAATCATTAAGGATACTGGCGTAGAGCACAAATTCTATACGAATTTATCCCCCTTTTTAACTCCAGATCCAATGGCACCACCAGAGTTCGAAATGCCCGGACCTCCTACTTTTGAGGATTTGTTACGGGAAATTGAACCAAACCCCACGAAAGTAGAGATTAGTCCAGATGATATTGCAATGTTACAATATACTGGTGGAACAACCGGATTTCCAAAAGGAGCAATGTTAACTCACCGAAATATAATAGCAAATTGTCTTCAAGTAAGTTCTTGGATGGTAGGCACGAAAGAAGGTGAAGAAGTTTTATTAGGTGCATTACCATTTTATCATATATATTTAGTTACTGGAATGAATATAGCAATATACATGGGCTGGAAAATTGCTTGCGTGTTCAATCCAAGAGAAGCTCACGAAGTAGCTGAGGTAATTCAAGAGACAAAAGCAACGATTTTTCCGGGAATTGCGGCTCTTTTTAATAACCTAAATAATTATGAAAAAATTCATGAATTTGATTTATCCAGCATTAAGTATTGCTTAAGTGGAGCAGCACCCCTGCCTGAAGATGTGAGAATAAAGTTTGAGGAAATCTCTGGAGCAAAAGTTAGAGAAGCTTATGG
>CAZIEC010000002.1:23238-24720 GCA_964538145.1 uncultured archaeon | reverse complement strand
CAGAAAAATTTAATTAAGTATAAGGGCCATAGCGTGTATCCCGCTGAAGTAGAAGATTTATTGTATAACCATGAAGCCATTAAAGAATGCGGTGTCATTGGAATTATTGATGACGAGGGTAATGAAAACATTAAAGCTTTCATAGTCCTCAAGGATGAATACAAGGGAAAAATTTCCGAACAAGATATAATAGATTGGGCCAAAAAAAATATGGGATATGAAAAGTATCCTAGATTTGTAGAATTCATTGATGAGGTACCAAAAACCACAGTCGGTAAAGTGTTTCATTTAGAATTAAAAAAATTAGAAGAACAAAAAAGAAAGTAAAAAAAATAATTGTAATTTCTTTTTTTTATTATTTTCATGTATTTTATCTATTCTCTCAATCCAATTTAAATTCTAGAACATTTTAAAAGAATTAATAAAAATAATACATGTAAAATCTTAATACATTAAATTATAAACCAGATTCTATTTTTCATCATGAAATTTGGATTGTTATTTGGAAATTTTGGAGAATATTTTGATCCTAAATTGATGATTGAATTAGCAATTACAGCAGAAAAATCGGGTTGGGATGGCATTTTTATTTGGGATCAAGTTTTGGGATTCATTGATGTGGATGTTGCCATGAATGATCCTTGGGTCGTTTTAGGAGCAATTGCTTCAAAAACGAGCAAGATAAAAATTGGTCCAATGATGACACCCATACCGAGACGACGACCTTGGAAATTGGCAAGAGAAACAATCACATTAGACCATTTATCAAATGGACGATTAATTTTATCCGTTGGAATTGGTTTTCCTTTAGAATTAGAATATGGATATTTTGGCGAAGATCATGATCCAATTTTATTACAAGAAAAACTCGAAGAGGGCATGATAATCTTGGAAGGTTTATGGACTGGAGAAGCTTTTCATTTTAATGGAGCGCACTATAATTTAAAAGAAATGAAATTTCTGCCAAAACCATTTCAAATTCCAAGAATCCCAGTATGGATTGCTATTATCGGGAAGCATGAAAGTAGAATCAAACAAGCCATTAAATGGGATGGTGTCATTCCAATAGAAAAAGATTATACGTGTATAAGTTTAGAAAATTTGAAAGATATTAAAAAGAAAGTTGAAATATTTCGGGCTAAGAGAAAGGATTTTGATTATGTAGTTATTGGTGAAAGTGATTTATTTATCGATAAAAAAAGCAAGATAATAACTCAATATCATGCTGGTGGAGCTACTTGGTGGCTTGAATCAATTCATGAATGGAGGTTCTCCTTAAAAGAAACAAGAAAATTGATTCAATCAGGACCACCCAACCTAAATCATGATTAAATTGGATATTCAGGTTTTTTATAATTTATAAAGAAAAAATTGTAAAAATATACATTGCATTGTATTAATCGGCATTCAAGGTTCAGGCATCGATCCATCGATGTTAATTATCTTTTTTAGATTCAGTTGGAAATCAGGGCAGAGTTTACA
>CAZIEC010000002.1:21296-23138 GCA_964538145.1 uncultured archaeon | reverse complement strand
AATGACCAAAGTTTTTGGTTTTGTACACTTTACTAAATTAATAAAGATCATTTTAATCGTTATGTTTGATTCTGATCCTAAAAATGATTATTAATGAACATAATAAATTTTAAAATTGCTACAATTAAATATTTTTAGTTATTCATGCATGAATTTTTTGATGATTGTGTGATTTAGATCATCTTCTTTTTTTGTTTTTTTTAGAAATGGTGATAATGATCTATATAATAGTGGATTTTCGGATTTTTTAACGGAATCGATAATATTTAAGGTGGAGAATTCGCGAAAATGATCACATTTATATAGTAAGTTAACTAATTATATCAATATAGAAAGGTTGTGTTATTTTGGACACGATCTTTCAAAATAAAAAAAATGAGATGGAGCAATAAAAAATGTGTAATAATTGTTATTGTGAAAATTATTTGAAATGTTCGATAGCAGGTTCGACGCCAGTTGGATTTTGTTGTCCATTATGTGTCTATTATGATGAAGAAAAGCAATGCCTTAACAATAATTTTGAAGTTACAATCGATGAAATAGGATTTTCTTATACTCAATATAATAACGTTGAAATCGTGCGTAAGAATCAAAATTTTAAATTAAATAAGGATTAAAGAAGGAGGGATGAGTAATGTGTAATCTATGTTTTTGTGAGAATCATGAAAAATGTTCGATAATTGGATATTTACCTTATGACTATTGTTGCCCTGAATGTGTCTATAAAAATACTGAAAAATGCTTGAAAAATCAAGAAAAAGTTCAGGAGATTTTCGAAACTCGTGAAGAACGATTTCATATTTTACCAAAAGCATTTTGTTTGAAGACTCGTTACTCTGATATTTATAGAGTTATGGAACTATATAAAGAACAATAAAGAGGAAAACAAAAAATGTGTAATAATTGTAATTGTGACATGTATGATAGGTGTAGTATAGTTGGATTCATGCCTTACGGATTCTGTTGTGAACGATGCGTGCTTTATGATAAAAATTTAACATGTTTACGAATGCAAACAAAAAGAGAAAAGAAACCAGAGATAAATATGGATGAAGAAATAAGACCCATTAAAACTTCCATAGAAGGGGGGCTTTTGAAAGTTGTAATTGGACAAAAGGACAAGGAAATCCCAATAATCATTGACCTGCAAAAACAGTTAGAGAGCCAAGTAGGAAAAAAATAAAGAATTTTTGCTAAACAAATCGTTAAATTTACGATTTGGTTTTTGTAATCAAGTTAGATTAAATAATATTAAACTAATTTAAAGGTGGATGATATAGTTTGAGTATTATAAATTTTGAGTTTAGAGATGAGGTTATAAAACATAATGCTTCATTAAGTTACTGCTATCAATGCTCTACTTGTTCTGGAGGATGTCCTGTCGCGTTAATTACAGGAGGATCATATAATCCAAGAAAAATTATCGAAGAAGCTTTACTTGGTCTAGAAGATTGGCTTTTAGAAAAGCAAGAACCAAATGTTTGGATTTGTAGCACTTGTCAAAAGTGTGTTGAGCTATGTCCTCAAAAAGTAGAATTGACGGAGATTTTTACATTAATCAAGAACAAAGCTTTTATAGAAGGAAAATGTCCTGAAGGTTTCATTTCTCAAGGAGAGAGTGTCCTAAATCATGGAATTGCCATACCATATTCTCCTGCAATAATGAACCGAAGGAAAAAACTTGAACTACCGGAAGTAAATCCAGCTCCTCCAGAAGAGATTAAGAAATTATTAAAAGAAACTGGTTTTGAATCTAATTTAACGAGGTGGAAGGAAAAAAATGTCGTATGATCTTTTTTTAGGCTGCGTGATTCCTGCTAGATTACCATTTTTAGAAGCATC
>CAZIEC010000002.1:19066-21196 GCA_964538145.1 uncultured archaeon | reverse complement strand
TTGACTATGATTTAAAACTAGAATGTTGTGGAAATCCCGTAGAAAAATCGGATAAAGATTTATCTCTATTAATGATAGAAAACAAATTAAAGGCAATCAAAGCCTCTGGGGCTAATTGTGTAGTTGTGGTATGTCCGGCTTGTTATCAACAGTTTGACTTTAAACAGCGTGAAGTCAGCAAGCATTCAGGAATGGAAATTAATTTTCCAATCTTTTATCTTTCTGAACTTGTTGCTTTAGCTTTTGGATATTCGCCAATAGAATTAGGGTTTAACTTTCATAGAGTTAAACCGAATCAACTCTTAGAGAGTTTAGATTTATTATAAGAATACTGCTTTTTTTATAAAAATTATTTAGATTGTGGTGAATTAAATGATGAGTGAATCGAAAAAAGCACTTGTTATTGGAGGAGGAGTTGCCGGTATCCAATCAGCTTTAGATTTAGCAGATATGGGGATTAAAGTTGAATTAATTGAAAAAAAACCTGCAATTGGTGGAAGAATGGCTCAATTAGACAAGACATTCCCCACTAATGATTGTTCAATTTGCATTCTAGCACCAAAATTAGCTGAATGTTATAGACATCCAAATATTACGATTCATACCTTAGCTGAAGTTAAGAGCATTAAAGGAACAGCAGGAAATTTTGAAGTAGAAGTTTTCAAAAAAGCTCGATACGTGAAAGAAGATGCTTGCATTAATTGTGGATTATGTGCCGAGAAATGTCCAATGAGGGTTGATGATGAGTTTGATAGAGAATTGAGGAAGAGAAAAGCAATTTACATGTATTACTTACAAGGTGTTCCTGCCGTCATGACAATTGATGCTGAAAAGTGCTTGTACTTGACCAAAGGTGCCTGTAGATTATGTGAAAAGAATTGCGATAGGAATGCGATTGATTTTGAAATGAAAGATTCCACGATAATTTTAGATAACATAGGAGCAATCGTAGTGGCATCAGGATATAGTTTACTAGAAGATGTTAATAAAAAATTTTTGAATACTTATGGATATAAAAAATTTAGAAATGTGGTTACCGCTTTGGAATTTGAAAGATTATTGAGCGCATCCGGTCCACAAAGTGGGCATATAAAAAGATTTTCAGATGAAAAATCACCTAAGAAAATTGCTTTCCTTCAATGCGTGGGATCCCGAAATGAAAGATTACATAATTATTGCTCATCGATTTGTTGCATGTATGCCACTAAAGAGGCCATGATAGCCCATGAACATGACAATGATATAGAATCATATATTTTCTACATAGATATTAGAGCCGGAGGAAAAGGATTTCAAGATTTTATTCAACGAGGTGAAAATGAATATAATATAAAATACGTGAAGAGTAAAATTGCTCAAGTTTACATAGATAAGGAAGAGAACCCTGTACTTACCTATGAAGATCTTGATAGCGGAGAAATCAAGCAACTCACGGTTGATATGGTTGTATTATCCACGTGCATAACTCCACCTAAAGATATTAAGGATTTATCTGATTCTTTGGGAATTGAATTAAATGAATACGGTTTCATTCAAACAAAACCTTACTTTCCCATCGAAACCACGAAAGAAGGAATTTATACCTGTGGATGTGCTCATGAACCAATGGACATACCTAGATCGGTAACAGAGGCTAGCGCAGCAGCAGCTAGGGCTGCAGAACTAATAAAAGGAGGGAGTTATTAAGTTGATGAAAGATACTAAAAATGAAAATGAGGATATTAGGATTGGCGTGTTTGTTTGCCATTGTGGTTCCAATATTGGAGGTTTAATTGATTGTAAAAAATTGGCAGAATATGCTAGAAGTCTTCCAAAGGTCGCACATAGTGAAGATAACTTATATACTTGCTCAGAAACTGGATTATCCAGTATTAAAAAAGCGATTAAAGAGCATAACTTAAATAGAGTCATTGTTGCTTCTTGCACGCCAAGAACTCATGAACCATTATTCAGAGAATGCATTTCTGAAGCAGGATTAAATCCATATTTATTTACTTTTGTAAATATCCGGGATCAATGCACGTGGGTTCACATGAAGGAACCTGATAAAGCATATGAGAAATCTAAAGATCTTATTAGGATGGGCGTGTATAGAGCCGCAAAACTAGAACCTTTAGAAAAAATTAAGAT
>CAZIEC010000002.1:0-18966 GCA_964538145.1 uncultured archaeon | reverse complement strand
TTAGGATGGGCGTGTATAGAGCCGCAAAACTAGAACCTTTAGAAAAAATTAAGATAAATATTAACCCAACAGCGCTAGTAATCGGCGGAGGTGTAGCTGGGATGAGCGCAGCAATAAGTTTATGTAAGCAGGGTTTTAAAACATATTTAATCGAAAAAGAAAAAGAGTTAGGAGGAAGATTAAGATCCCTACATCGTCTTTTTCCACACGACATCGATGCAAGTGAATTATTAAATAAATTCTATAGTGAAATGGATAAATTAAACAACTTAATCGTTTATACATCTTGTACTATAAATCATTTAGATGGTTTTATAGGAAATTACCAGGTAGAGTTAGAAAAGGAAGGAGAACTAATTAATATTGATGTAGGAGCGATTGTTGTTGCCATTGGTTCGGAAGTATTAGTTCCAAATGGGTTATATGGTTATGATGGGAAAAAAGTAATAACTCAACTGCAGTTTGAGGAGATTTTAAAATCAAATCAAGTTAATGCTAAGAATTTAGTAATGATTCAATGCGCTGGTTCTAGAAATGATGACATTCCATATTGTTCTAGCGTTTGTTGCATGACAGCATTGAAAAATGCGATTGTTTGCAAGGAATTAAACCCAGATGTGAAAATCACGATCCTATTCAGGGATATATACACTCCAGGAACCTTTTATGAAGAATATTATAGAAAAGCTAGAGAGAATGGAGTAGTATTCATGCGGTATACCTCGGATAAACCTCCTATTGTTGAAAATGGTGTTGTTAAAGTCCACAACCAATATCTAAATAGAATGATTGAAATACCAAATGACTTGGTGGTGCTCTCCACTCCTTTAATCGCTAGAGAAGATAATGAATTTTTAGCAAAATTGTTAAAAGTGCCCTTAGAATCTAATAAGTTTTTCCTTGAAGCCCACGTTAAATTAAGGCCCGTAGACTTTGCCACGGATGGTGTATTTGTATGCGGCACGGCAAAATGGCCTACTGATATTTCGGAATCTATAACTCAAGGACAAGCCGCAGCTTCAAGAGCTGGTTTAATCTTGTCTCATGAAACGATGGAGGTTGAAGGAGCAACATCATATTTACCAGAACATAACAAGGATTTATGCAAGGGATGTGAAGTTTGTATTAAAGTTTGCCCTTATAAGGCAATTAAAAAGAATGAAAAGGGTGAGATTGAAATTATTCAAGCTTTATGCAAGGGATGCGGACTTTGTGGTGCTTCATGCACTAAGAAAGCCATCACGATTAAACACTTTACAAATGAGCAAATTTTATCCGAAATTAAAGCTTTAGGAGGAGAAGTTGCATGAGTTTTGAACCAAAAATATTAGGATTTTTATGTAATTGGTGCTCTTATGCTGGAGCAGATTTGGCGGGAGTTAGCAGGATCCAATACCCACCAAATATAAGAGTCATTAGGGTCATGTGTAGTGGTAGGGTTGATCCAGAATTCATTTTTGAGGGTCTTTTAACAGGACTGGATGGTGTTATAGTCATGGGTTGCCATCCTGGTGATTGTCATTACTTAGAGGGAAATTATGAGGCAGAGAAAAAATTTAACATGGTAAAGAAATTTCTAGAATTAATCAATTTTGAAAATAGAATAAGATTAGAATGGGTTTCTGCCTCCGAAGGTGCTAGATTTGCAGAAGTTGTCACCGATTTTACCAATCAAATAAGAGAATTAGGGCCCTCACCAATTAATAAAAGTGAAGCTGATAAAAGATTAAGAGAAAAATTACAAGCCATGAAAATGGCAGTCAGCAATTATAGGATGAGAGCGCTTGTTGGACGAGAAAGAGACATAACTGAAAATGAAAATGCTTATGGAGACAAGACACCTTTGGAAAAATTTGAAAACATCTTTAATAAAGCAATAAGAGACGAATTTTATAGACATTATATTTTATTAAAATTAAACCAAAGCCCAAAATCGGTTAAGGATTTAGCAAAAGAAATAGAAATTGATCCTAGCGAAGTTCTTGACCATTTATTAATTTTGAAGGGACGAGGTCAAGTTGATATGGAAAATATTATTGGAATTACTCCAATTTATATAAGCTTAATGGAGGGATGAAAAAATGGGAAAAGTAGGCGCAGTTATGATTGTAGGAGCGGGTATTGGTGGAACTCAAGCAGCACTAGATTTAGCAGATTCTGGTTTTAAGGTATATCTTATAGAATCAACCACGAGCATCGGAGGAGTAATGGCGCAATTGGACAAGACATTTCCCACGAATGATTGTGCAATGTGTATAGTTTCTCCTAAACTCGTAGAAGCTGGCAGGCATCAAAACATTGATTTATTAATAAATTGTAAGATAGAAGAAGTAAAGGGAGAAGCCGGTAATTTTACCATAAAAATATTGAAAAAAACGCTCTATGTTGACATGGATAAATGTACTGGATGTGGAGTTTGCGGACAAGAATGTCCAGTAGAAGCCATTGACGTGTTTAATGAAGGACTTTCCTATTGCAAGGCTACTTCAGTAAAGTATCCTCAAGCAGTCCCGCTCGTCTATTCAATTAATAGAGAATATTGCATTGGATGTGGAATATGTAAGGGAGTGTGTAAAGCTAATGCTATTGATTATACTCTAAAAGATGAGGAAGTAGAATTGAATGTAGGAGCAGTAATATTAGCTCCAGGTTTTGATGAGTTTGATCCCTCCATCATGAAAAGGTTTGGATATGGAAAATATAAAAATGTAGTTACAAGCATAGAATTTGAACGCATCCTAAGTGCAAGTGGACCCTATTCGGGAAAAATCTTAAGACCTTCTGATGGAGATGTTCCTGAAAAAATTGCATTTCTCCAATGCATAGGTTCAAGGGATTTTAAGGAGGGACAGCCTTATTGTTCATCTGTTTGTTGCATGTATTCTGCAAAAGAAGCAGTTATTGCTAAAGAACACATGCATCAAGTCAATCCTACGATTTTTTCAATGGATATTAGGGCATATGGTAAGGATTTTGACAAATATATCGAACGTGCAAAGAATGAATATGGTGTGAGATATATAAGGAGTAGAATATCCTCTATTACTGAAATTCCAGAGACTCAAGACCTAAAATTAACATATGAGGACGAACAAGGGAAAATCGTGGAAGAAATATTTAACATGGTCGTTTTATCCGTGGGATTGAACCCACCTCATGATGCAGAATATTTAGCTGAAAAATTTGGAATTGAATTGAATGAATTCAAGTTTGCTAAAACGAATATCTTTAATCCAGTAGAAACTTCACGTCCAGGAATATTTGCTTGTGGAGCATTTGTCTCGCCTAAAGACATTCCAGATACGGTAACGCAAGCTAGTGCCGCAGCAGGATGCATAAATGCTCTTTTACATGAAGAAAGAGGAAAACTAATCACTGTAAAATCACTGCCTCCTGAAATAAATGTATCTGGGCAACCACCACGTATTGGTGTTTTCATTTGCCATTGTGGTATTAATATTGGAGGTGTTGTTGATGTACCAGAAGTTGTCAGGTATGCAAAAACATTACCTAATGTTGTTCTAGCAGATCAAAACTTATATACTTGTTCTGCTGATACGCAAACAATAATAAAAGATAAAATTAAAGAGTACCACTTGAACCGAGTCGTAGTTGCTTCTTGCACTCCAAGAACTCATGAACCACTCTTTCAAGAAACAATTAGAGAAGCTGGTTTAAATCGTTATTTGTTTCAAATGTCAAATATAAGAGATCAATGTTCTTGGGTTCACATGAATGAACCAGAGGCTGCTACCGAGAAAGCAAAGGATTTGGTGCGAATGGCAGTAAATAAGGCAAGAAACTTGCAACCTCTCGAGAGAATAAAACTAAATGTACTTCCAAAAGCATTAGTCATAGGTGGCGGGATTTCTGGCATGGTAGCAGCATTGAATTTTGCCAGTCAAGAATATGAAACTTACTTAATAGAAAAGGATAAGAGTTTAGGCGGAAATGCAAGAAAGATATTTACAACCTTAGAGGGAGGGAATGTACAAGACTTTTTAAAGGAACTCATTGATAAAGCATGTTCTAACGAGCATATCAAAGTCTTCACGGATGCTAATATTGAGTCAATTGATGGATACATCGGAAATTTTAAGACAACGATCACTTTTGGTGAGAAATCAATAAAAAAGACTCTCGAACATGGAGTTATAGTGGTTGCAACTGGAGCAAAAGAGTATAAGCCGTCAGAATATCTTGCTGGAAAAGATGATCGAGTTATCACGCAATCCGAATTTGAGTATTTGATAAACAAAACGGATGAGATCAAGGAAAAAAAGAAAGTAGTAATGATTCAATGTGTTGGCTCTAGAAATGAAGAACATCCATATTGTAGTAAAATGTGCTGTGCTGAAGCCATTAAGAATGCCTTGAAGGCTAAAGAACTTAACCCTGATTTACAGGTAGTCATATTATATAGAGACATTAGAACATATGGTTTTAAAGAGATTTATTATAGAAAAGCTAGAGAAAATGGTGTTCTTTTCTTGAGATATGATGAAAAAGATCCTCCAGTCGTGTCTTCTGAAGAAAATAAATTGAAAGTTGAAGTTAAGACTCCAAAATTAGGAAAAGTTTTATTAGATGCTGATCTGCTCGTCTTAAGTGCTGGTATTGTAGCATCTGAAGAAAATGAAGAATTAGCTAAAATGTTGAAGGTTCCACTTAATGAAGATAACTTTTTCTTAGAAGCTCATGTGAAATTAAGACCCGTAGATTTTGCTACTGAAGGCGTATTTGTAGCTGGTTTGGCTCATGCTCCAAAAACAATTGAAGATTCTATTGCCCAAGCAAATGCTGCAGTTTCTCGTGCTTGTACAATATTATCTAAGGATTACATAGAAGCAGAGGGCAAGGTCGCGGTCGTGAATCCTGCCCGTTGTTCTGGATGTGGTATGTGCGTTGAGAATTGCGCCTATAATGCGATTGAATTAATTGAAGATAGGAGATTTGGAATTGTTGCTTCTATTAATCAAGCTTTATGTAAGGGTTGTGGAGCTTGTTCTGGCAATTGTAGATGCTCTGCAATCGATATAATGGGCTTTTCAGCCATGCAAATACATGCAATGATTACTGGGAGGTTATGAACATGAATGAAATAAAAAATGAAGATTTGAAAGTTAATGTTCATGAGGCTGAAAGTAATGAGGAATGGGAGCCAAAAATAATTGCCTTTCTATGCAATTGGTGCTCTTACGCTGGAGCAGATTTGGCAGGAGTGAGTAGAATTCAATATCCTCCTAGCATAAGAATCGTCAGAGTGCCCTGCTCGGGAAGAGTTAACCCGTTCTTTATCGTTAAAAGCCTAACGGATGGATGGGATGGCGTAATTGTTTCTGGATGTCATCCCGGTGATTGTCATTATATAAGTGGTAATCTCGTTGCTCGAAGGAGGTTCGCAATATTGAAAGATTTATTGGAATTTTTTGGTATTGAGCGAGACAGGGTTCATTTCATGTGGGCATCAGCAGCAGAGGGAGAAAGATTTGCCAAGTTAGTGACAAAAGTTACTAAATTGGTAAAGGAACTTGGCCCTAATAAAAAATTTGTAAAAAAATGGTGATGATATAATGAGCAATATTCAAAAAGAAAATGAAGAAATTGAAAGATTTATTAGAGAGGTCTCGAGGGATTTATTCAAGGAAAATAAGGTCGATTTAATCATTGGTTATGGCAAGGGATCGATTCCTTTCAATACAACGCCTATATTTATATCTGAAGAAAATGATATAGACAAGCTCATCTGGAACAATTTCTGTTATATAAATTTATCCCGATATTTATTACCATCTCTTAATGACTTTATCAGAGAAAATAAGGATAAAAACTTGAAAATAGGAGTGATATCTAAGGGTTGTACTGCAAGATCGATTATTCAATTGATAATTGAAAATCAAATTAAACCTGAAAACGTGGTTATCATAGGGATGGAATGTAATGGCATTTTAAACCGCAAGAAGATTGAGAAAGAATTTGGAGATTTAGAAATTACGGATATCTTGATAAATGGAGATAATATTATTGTTAAAGGTGATAAATTTGAAAAAGAACTCGCTTTTAATGATTACTTGAGTGAATTATGTAAAGCGTGTAAAATTCGAGCACCGCCCATATCTTCTAAAGTATCAGATATCATCGTAGGTAAATCTCAGGAAGTATCTTCAATAGAAGAAGATGATTTCTCAGATATATCAGAATTTGAATCTAAAAGTTCAGAAGAAAAATGGGCACACATTTCTGAATTATTAAAAGATTGTACTAGATGTTATGCATGTCGTGAAGCTTGTCCGTTTTGTTATTGCAACTTATGTTTTATCGATCAAAATCTTCCCACTTGGTTTAGCAAGACCTCAAACTTAGGCGAAATAGTTATTTTTCACATGATAAGAGCCTTGCATGTTGCTGGACGATGCGTTGCCTGTGGTGCTTGTAGCAATGCTTGTCCAATGGGCATTGACTTGACCATAATTACAAGGAAGTTGGAAAAGATCGTGAAAGAAAGGTTTGATTTCACAGCAGGGTTAGATTTAGATACCTTGCCCCCCATGATGACTTTTAAAATGGATGATAAGGAGGAATTCATGTTAGAAGAGGATTAAAAAAGGTGTGTGAAAAAATGAGTGAAAGAATATTGAAAAAAGAAGATATAAATAAGTTTTATGAAGCTGCTTCCAAGACATATAAATTCTATGGCCCTGTGAGAGAAAAGGGAAACATAATATTTAAAGAAATAAGCAATCCTGAAGATTTGGTCTTGGACTATTTCAATTCAAAAATCCCTCCAAAGGAAATCGTGTTGCCGAGAACTGAAACTTTATTCGAGTATGAAATGAAAGGAAATGACATCATAATAAATGATGACGTCGTTCCTGACGAGAAGGTCTTACTTTTTGGAATAAGACCTTGCGATGCTTATAGTTTTACCCTATTGGAAACTTTTTTTAAAGAAGGAAAATATCAAGATGATCTTTTCATAAAAAGGAGGAAAAATACAACATTAATCGGTATTGGGTGTAATGAACCGAAAAGTACTTGTTTCTGCACATCGGTTAACACTCATCCACATGATAAGGAAAATGTGGATGTATTTTTGACTGATTTGAAGGATAAATATCTTGTTATTCCCATCTCTGAAAAAGGAAAAGATTTGGTTAAAGATTTAAATTGGTTAGAAAAAGCCACTGAAAAAGATTTAGAAAAAGCTTTAAAACTTTCAGAAACAGCGGAGTTATCAATTAAAACTAAATTGGACCTGAAAGATCTTCATGAATTTTTAATGAAAAATTTTGATAGCGAATTATGGAAGGAGAGCAGCCAATCTTGCATTGGATGTGGAACGTGTGCCTTTCTTTGTCCCACTTGTTCTTGCTTTGACGTAATTGACGAGGAAGACAAGTACAATAATCGCGGAAGGAGGGTTAGAGTATGGGATACCTGTCAATTTTGCATTTATACATTGCACACGAGTGGTCATAATCCCCGACCTGGACGAATTCAACGGTTCAGAAATCGGATCTTGCATAAATTTAGCTATTATCCAATAAAACAAGGTTTAATTGGTTGTGTTGGGTGTGGAAGGTGCATCCAATATTGCCCGGTCAATAATGATTTAAGAAAAATAATTAACAAGTTTAATGAATTAAAAAATAAAGAAAAAGAGGAGATGGTTGTTGCCTAATCCATATGTTCCAAAACTTACCACAATAAAGTCAATTAAGGCAGAAAATAAGGTTAATGATATTAAAACTTTTGAATTAGTTTTCAAAAAAGAAGAAGACTTGAAAGAATTCAATTACATACCAGGTCAATTTGCTGAACTTAGTTTATTAGGAAAGGGAGAATGTCCAATCGGCATTGCTTCTTCTCCAACAGAAGAAGGATCGATTAAGTTTACTATTAAAAAAATGGGAACAGTTACCACTGCATTTCATGAATGTGAGAAGGGCCAAGTTGTTGGCGTTAGAGGTCCACTAGGAAATGGTTGGCCCGTGGAAGACATGAAAGGCAAGAACATTGTCATTATTGGAGGAGGTTTTGCATTTTCTACGCTACGATCTCTCACCGAATATCTCTTGGATGATAAGAATCGTAAAAATTATGGTGATATCACGGTAATTTATGGTAATAGGGATTCCGGAGAAGTGCTTTACAAGGAAGATCTCGAAAGATGGCAAAAAAGAGATGATATTCAAGTGGTTTTAACCATCGATCGAGAAGAAGAGGGTTGGAACGGAAAAGTAGGCTTTGTTGCTCCAATAGTTAAAGAAGTTGCTCCTTCTTCGGACAATGCCGTGGCACTTGTTTGCGGTCCTCCTATAATGATAAAAACTACGATAGCTGTATTGGAAGAATTAAAGTTCAAGGATGAGCAGATATTAAACTCCTTAGAAATGAGAATGAAATGCGGAATTGGAAAGTGTGGAAGATGTAATATTGGAGACAAGTATGTCTGTGTCGATGGGCCCGTGTTCTCACTGGCAGAATTGAAACAAATGCCAAATGAATATTAATAATAAAAATAAAAAAATCAGGTGTTTAGCTAATATGAGTGAAGAATTTGATGAAAAAACCGTGGAAAGTGTTTTGCCAAAATCTTTTGATGATTTAATTGAAGAAGTACACAATAAAGGGCTATGTGGAGAGTGTGGTGGTTGCGTTAGTTTCTGTTCTGCCTCAGAGATAGGAGCAATTGAAATGTCGGAATCTGGACCTCCACGATACATTAATAAGGATAATTGTTTAAAATGTGGAATTTGTTATTTGGTTTGTCCTCAAACATACGTTTTAAATGATGAATTAAACAAGAGGTATAATTATAGAGTTTCTATTGGTAATTGGAGAAAGGTATCCACATCTCAAGCCGTTTTAGATGAGATAAAGCAAAGAGCCACGGATGGAGGCGTTGTGACGGCAATATTAATGTATTTACTAGATCATAATCTGATAAATGGAGCTATAGTTTGCAAGGAAGAAGCTCCTTTTTATCGAGTGCCATTTTTTGCGCAAACTAAAGAAGACTTAATTGAAGCTGCTGGTTCTCATTTTGATGTTTCCAAGCAAGTCATGGGGTTAGAAAAGTATACCACTTTCATTCCTACAATCACCTATTTAAAAAAATTCTTGGGATCCGATATGGTTAATGTTGCTGTCGTTGGTACTCCATGTCAAATACACTCCATTCGTAAGATGCAAGAGTTAAGCATTCTCCCTGCTCACGTTGTCAAATATGCTTTAGGTCTCTTCTGCAATTTTAACTTCTCTTTTGGTGAGGATTTTAGGAGTAAAATGGAAGAAAAATTTCATTTTTCTTTTGAAGATATTGAAAAGATGAACATCAAGGACAATTTAATTTTAGAATTAAAAGATGGCAAGAAAATAGAAATTGGTTTTGAAGATTTGATGGAATTTGTAAGACCTGCTTGCTTAGGATGCCGAGATTTCTCTAATGTGTATGCAGACATCTCTTTTGGGGGTTTAGGTTCTGCAGATAGCTATACCACAGTATTAATTCGCACGAAAGAAGGAGAAGATATCTATAATAATGCCCTTAGAGAAGGTTATATTAAAGAACCTGTTGAATATAACACGTCCGTTAAAAAATCTGAACTACTCGCCAAGATCATAAGTTTTGGCAGGATGAAATTCGAACGTTATAAGAAAACAATGGAGAAAATAGGAAGATAAATATTTTAATTAATCATTATTTTTTTCCTACTTTTTATTGCCATTTTTTATTAAATTATAAAATTTGTTTTTAAATATTAATAATTATTTTTCAACCTTAGTTTAAGAATTCTCATAAGAATAATCTTAATTACTGATGTAAGGGTTTTTTTTCATAGGTTTCTTCTATATTAGGTAGTAATAAACTAATAACTGCGAAATAAAGAGGAATGAGCATTAATTCAAAAAAAATCGAAAAAATAAATGGCGATTTCGGTCCTAAAATATCCCAACTTAAGCCTCCTATAATTGGACCGATGACATTTCCTAAAAATGTGAAAAAATCACTTGTACCAAAAACTTTTCCTCTATGTTTTTTAGAAATTCTGCTTAAAACATTTTGAAACAATAAATCTGCAGAAATTGCTATTGTAAGATCTAATAAAAGTATGAATGAAAAGCTAATCAAATCGTATACATTTATTAATAACCAAGTGACTAAAGCTCCTAAAGAACTTGTAATTAATATAGCAATTTTTGGTTTAATCTTATCAATAATGGCACCAAGCTTAGGTGCTATGAGCGTGGCAGCTAAACCTGCAGGAATGTAAGCATAAGTTGCTAGTCTAATATCACTCTCTATTTTTTCTACCAAATAAATATTAATAAAGGGCCTTGCTATTGAGTTATTTATGCTACTAAATAATAAAACTATCATCAAAAAAAGAGTTCCAAGCATTAATACTTTCTTTTTCCCATCATTATTAGAATTAGAGTTCCTTAATCCATTTTTAATATCAAAATTATTCTCGTAATTATCTTTTTGAATAAAAATGATTGATTCATTCACGCCTTTATAAAATTTCATTCCAGCATAAAAATTTGCTATTCCATATATCGGGATGCATGAATATAGAAACTTAGGATCATTGGTAAAAAAACTAAATATTAATAATATATTAAAACCAATGAGAGCTCCAATCATCTGCCCAATTGCATTAGCAGAATTCCTTTTTCCATAGGCTTGTGAACGATTATCTTTATTGGATTTTTCAGCTATCAAGATATTAAAAGGAACCCAAAAAACGCCAGCCATGAACCCGAGTGTCATGGTTCCTAAGCCTAATAATAATAATGAATTTAGGATAATTGCGATATATATGATAAAATAAGATAGTCCTCTACCAAAAGAACCAATCAATACTAATTTTGTGCGAGACTTGGTCCGATCAGATATATAACCTATGATAATTCCACTAATAGTCCGCCCCAAAACTTGAATTGATATGATTAAACTTACTTCAAAACCAGAAGCCATCATGTTCGTTCTGGCTAAAATTGGAATTAAGAAGCCCAAAAAGAAAAATCCAGAACTATTAAGCATGACAATTTTCAGCATGTCATTGAAATCGGGTGTGAAACGTTCTGTATCTACTTTAAATAACCTCAAATTCAATCAGAGATAAGTTTTGGAGAATTACAATATAAAATTAATTAAAAAATTTAATTTTTTAGAAATCCTATTGAGTAGATGATTTTATATTTTGGAATTTAATTATTATTTAATATTGAAATTATTTCTTTTTTCAGAGAATTACCTAAATTAAAAAGCATGTAATTAAAAAGCACGTGAATTAGATTGGGATTTTATGACTTGCCTAAAAAACAAAGAATTAAAATCATGGAAAAAATGAAGAATAACATGCTTCTTGATTTAAAAAATAAAAATTCAATTAAGATAGAGAAATATTTCTCCGATAAGGATACCTATATAAGGCAAAAAGCTTACCTGATTATTGGCAAAATCTATAAAGAACATTCACATTTAAAAAAGGTTATAATTGAAATATTGAATGAATTATTTACCTCCTGTAATGAAAAAATTAGGCAAACTGTTGTTTATGCGTGTGGCGAAATTGGAAAAATAGATCCACCCGAAATAATGGACTTACTTGAAAGAGCCTTAAATGAAGATAATAAATCCGTGAGAAACGCCGTTGTTGGCAGTTTAAAGAGAATTGGTGAAAAAAATCCCAACTTTATCTTTAAAATCGCTAAAAAATACTTGCATCACCCTGATCCTCGAATAAGGAAGCAAATAATTCATGGCTTAGAATTGCATGGTCGAACACATCCAGAAGAAATATTACCTTTTTTAAAAGAATTACAAAATGATAAAGATAAAAATGTTATAAAAATGATGATTCACGTCTTAGGACAAATTTCTTATAAAAAAGGGTGTTTAGAGAAAGTAGTTGACAATTTAAGTAAATGGAATAATAAAAATTTAGTTAAGAAAGCAATTGAAGAGATAATAAAAGTTCATGACAGATACCAAAAATTTAGTGAAAAAAATGCTGAAGAAGCAAGAATGTATATTGGAAAAATACTTTAAAAATTATTAAAAAAAATCTTCAAAAACATGTCCCGAGGTATAGATCAATTCATTGCGATTTAATTTAATTTGACCTTCAGATGTAATCATCACGGCATTATTTATGCCATCTAAGATTTTATTCATCATAAATTCGAAAGCATTATATAATTCTTCAATCTGAGCGATATTATTTTCCGAATAATTTTTTGCTATTGCAGGGATCATTGTTGGAATGAAATCTTGATCTATCATCATATCTTCAACGTTTATATCGGTATCTTTCTCAATATAAAAAGGTTGAGGAACATCAATCCTCATCAACATTATTTTGCTGACAAACAATGAAGCTTTAATCTCTTTCATTATGAATTTTAACCTATTCTTATCGTCTAAGAATTTCTTAAAAGTTATAGCATTTATTATGTCTTCATTCGTTATGACTTCAGAAGTATTTATTAACTTGTCAACTCTATTAGAAACTCTTTTAGTCGAAAGCATTAATTTAAGATTCATCAGATTTTTTTCATAAAAGTAATCATAAAAGGCTGATAGAAAAGCGTGTGGTCCTAATTCGGAGGGATATTTTTTCTTATCTAATTTAAAATCATTTTCCTTAAAATTTTTCATAAATTTATCTATTATTAAAAATTTAAGCTTCAATCTTTGAAGTGCTAAAAATAAACACGTTCGGCTCTTTACATTTGCTACAATGTTTCCCATTCTCAAGCGATCATGATGATCCCTCTCGTACATTACTACAGGTTTTAGTTTAGAAACAATAATATCAATGAAATATTCTATTATTCTTTCCAATGGTTTACAAGTTAAAACTTGAAAGATTTTTA
The DNA here is from genome assembly GCA_964538145.1 of uncultured archaeon. Lineage (GTDB taxonomy): Archaea > Asgardarchaeota > Lokiarchaeia > Sigyniarchaeales > SOKP01 > SOKP01. The sequence continues at coordinate 6,078 of CAZIEC010000002.1, read as the reverse complement.
TTAATTCACTACTCGATATTTGACTTTTAGGCAATTCCTTAATCAAATCGTAATTATAATGCTCGAGAAAAAGAGATGTTAATGCTTCCATCTCTAAAACACTCCTACATGGAATGAAGACTTTATTCAAATCATACAGAATATCTCTATTCTCATGCATCTGGATTCACATATTTAAATTGAAAAAAATTAGATTTTATTTTGTTGCCCTCTAAAATTTTAATTTTTTATGCTTCAAATTAGAGAAATTAACATTAATACACTATATTATCCAAACATTAATTTTAAAATTTCTGCTTTAAAAATAATTCTAATCTAAAAATAAAAAATTTAAGAAAATATTTTCAATTAAAATAAAAATCAATAAGCATAGTAATTCTAATTTATAATAAAATTATATTGGAAAAATTGGAATTAAGTCTAATCCAATATTTTCCGGAAAACCAAAAGCAATATTAAAATTTTGAATTGCTTGTCCAGCAGCTCCCTTTATCAAGTTGTCTATCGCTCCAATGAGAATTATTTCTTTATTGTTCCTTCCTATAGAAAAACCTAAATCAAAAAAATTTGAACCTTTTACCCATTTTGTTTCTGGGAATTCTCCTTTTGAATATAAACGAATAAAAGTTTCTTTTCCATAATATTTTTTAAATATATCATATATGTCGTTCCATTCATAAACATTATTAAGTTTAGCATAACAAGTTGTAAGAATTCCCCTGTTCATTGGTATTAAATGGGGCGTAAAAATTAAGTCTGATCTATTTCCAGTAATTAATTGAATTTGGTGTTCCATTTCTGGAAGATGCCTATGAGAATGAATCTTATAAGCTTTAATAGATTCATTACATTCAGAATAATGGAATTCCAAATTTAATGATCTTCCAGCACCAGACACTCCCGATTTAGCATCAATGATGATTCTATCTAAATTTATTATATTTTCTTTTATTAAAGGAAGAATGGATAGTAAGCAACATGTTGCATAACATCCCGGATTTGCTATTAACTTTGTATGTCTAATTTTATTTCTGTTCCATTCACTAAGTCCATAAACAGCATTTTTTAATATAGAATCATTCTCATGAATAATGCCATATGTTTTTTCGTATATTTCTTTTTCTTTAAACCTAAAATCAGCACTAAGGTCTATTATTAATACTTTCTCTAAAATTTTCTCATTGATCAATTTGGAAGAAATCCCATGAGGTAATGATAAAAATAAAACATCTATTTTATTAATAATAGTATCAAAATCTAACTTTTGACAAGTATTTTCATTAATTTTATAAAAGTTTTTATAAACATCATTTAATTTTCTTCCAATATATTGTTTCGAAACTAAGATTTCTATATTTACTTTTGGATGATTACTTAATAAACGTATTAACTCTTGTCCAACATAACCAGTTGCACCAATTATTCCTATTTTTAACATTTTCCCCTTCACATTTAAATTTTTAATTCTTTTAGGACTTGAGAAAATATTTCAATGGCTTCATCGATTTCTTCTTTTTTAACAGATAAAGGTGGCAGGAATCGTATTACATGTTTTCCAGCATTAACCAGAAGTAAACCATTATCAATACATTTATTTATTATTTCGTCTGTTTCAAATTCGAATTCAACACCTATTAATAGTCCTAAACCTCTTATTTCTTCAATGAAACTAAATTCCTTTTTTAGATCATTTAACTTTTTTATGAGATAATTACCAGATTCATTTACATTTTTTAATAAATTACCTTCAATTAATTCATTAAGCACAACTTTAGCTGCTTCACATGCTAATGGATTCCCGCCAAAAGTAGAGGCATGATCTCCTGGTTCAAAAGCATCAGCTTTTTCTTGGTTTGCCATCATTGCACCTATAGGAAATCCACCTCCCAATCCTTTAGCTAAAGAAATTATATCAGGTTTTACATTAAAATTTTGGTAAGCAAATAATCGTCCTGTGCGACCAATACCACATTGTACTTCATCAAAAATTAAAATTATATTTTCTTCATTACACAGTTTTCGAATGTTTCTTAGAAAAGTCTCATCTGCCATGTTAATTCCACCCTCTCCTTGTATGGGTTCAATCATAATTGCACAAGTCTTTTTAGATACTTTATCAAGTACATCTTCAAAATTATTAAATTCACAATATTGAAATCCTTTTAATAATGGTTCAAATCCTTTTTGATATTTAATTTGACCCGTGGCAGATAAAGAACCAAATGTTCTTCCATGAAAAGAACCCTTCATTGTAATTATTTCATAACAATCTTTTCCTTTCTTTTTTTTACCGTACTTTCTGCTTAATTTTATTGCTGCTTCGACCGATTCCGTACCACTATTACAAAAAAATACCTTGTCAAAACAACTATTTTTTATTAAAATTTCACCTAGTTCTATTGCGGGCATGATCCAATATAAATTAGAACAATGTTGAAGTTTTTGAACTTGATAAGAGATGGCTTTAATGTAAGCCTCATGTGCATGTCCTAAAGCGTTTACGGCAATACCTGAAACAAAATCCAGATATTTTTTATTATTAACATCCCATAAATATGTCCCATTTCCTCTTTCAAGAACTATTGGGAACTGTTTATATGTGTTCATAATAACTTTCTTTCCTCTTTCTATCCAACTTAACATTTTTTTATCCCTCCTTAATTAATTAAGTTATTTTAAAAAAGTTGTCCCTATTAATTGAGAATAGGCAATTCTTTTTATCAAATTATGAGAGTTCGTGCCATTTAGGATGCAAACTTCTTTAATTCCATTAAAAACTGCTTTAACGCAGCACTCTATCTTAGGAATCATCCCATCCTTAATTAATTGGTTTTTTAAGATATAACTTGCTTGGTCTGCTTTTATTTTAGGGATTAAAAATTCTTTACCTTCTATTAATACATAAACACCATCTACATCTGTTAAATATATAAGCTTATCTGCTCCTAATTCTTTAGCAATAGCCACAGCAACTTCATCTGCATTTATGTTGTACGTGATGCCTGAATGATCCATCCCTATTGGTGAGATTACGGGTATTATTGACATTTTAAAAAATTGTTTCAATAAATTCTTATTAATATATTTTACCTCACCTACAAATCCTAAATCTTTATTTTTCACTAATTTCTTTTTCGCCATGATCAAACCACAGTCTTTTCCAGACAAACCAATGGCATCAATCCCATTAACTTGAAAAGTAGAGACGATTTTCTTGTTAATTTTTCCTGATAGGACCATCTCTACTATTTCCATTGTCTTTTTATCTGTAACCCTCAAACCATCAATAAATTGTGTATTTATATTTAATAACGATAAATATTTACTGATTTCTTTACCACCACCATGTATAATAACAATATTAACACCTAATTCTCTTATTTTTTTTAAATCATCTAAAAATATTTTACTCTTTAAAATTTGATTTAATACGCTTCCACCAAATTTGAGTATAATTATCTTATCTTCTAAATCTTTATAATTATTTCCTTCATGTTCCAATATATTAACCATTTCAGGCTTGTTTATCATAAATTTTTCACTTTTTGAGATAATTTTTTAATAAATTCAAGTTGTATATTGAGAATTAATTTTAACATATTCTGGAGTCAAATCACACCCCCATGCAATTGCTTTTTCATTTCCTTCTTTTAAATTTATTTCGATGATTATTTCTTTACTTTTCATTATCTTTTTTATTATATTCAATTCAATAGATATGGGAAAACCTTGATCAAAAACAGTTGCTTCATTTTTTCCGTTAATAAATTTTATGGTAACACTTGAAGGATCAAATTTTGCTCCAGAATATCCCATTGCTGCCAATATTCTTCCCCAATTCGGATCTTCTCCATAGATTGCGGTTTTTACTAAGTTAGAGGTTACAATAGCCTTGCTAATTAATTTAGCGTCTCTTTTTGAACTTGCTCCTTTTACATTAGCTATTATTAACTTACTAGCTCCTTCTCCATCTTTTACTATTTCAACAGCTAGATACTTATTCACAAAATTTAAAGCAAGCTTGAAAATTCTATAGTAATCATCGTTTTCATCAATTATTTCTTTATTTGATGCCATTCCATTTGCCATAATGATTACCATATCGTTAGTGCTAGTATCACCATCAACTGAAATCATATTGTATGAATTTTCTACGGTTTCTGTTAATGCTTGCTGCAACAATTCAGAAGAAATATTTATATCAGTTGTAATGAAAGCAAGCATTGTTGCCATATTGGGATGGATCATTCCAGCACCTTTAGCCATTCCACCAATCCTTACATTTTTTCCTCCTATTTTAAACTCAATAGCTACTTGCTTTGGATGAGTATCTGTAGTCATTATCGCTTCAGCTGCTTTTAATGATTCTTCATTCGAATTTCCTAACATTTTACTAAATTTTTTTATTCCATCGCAAATCTTTTCTATTGGTAGTTGAACCCCAATGACTCCAGTTGAAGCAACTAATACTGATTCTTTTGGTATCTCTAAACATTCAGCAAGGGTTTTGGCCATTAATTCCACATTTTTATCACCGATTACTCCAGTACACGCATTAGCATTTCCACTATTTATTATAATTGCTCGAAATTCATTTCTCTGATTTAACATCATCATATTCCATTTTAAAGGAGCTGCTTTTACCAAATTTTTTGTGAATACTGCTCCAACTTTTGCAGATTTGATGGTATAAACTATAGCCAAATCTTTTTTGGATTTTTTTATCCCTGAGTGGCCTCCTATTGCATAAAATCCTGTTGGAAATGTTATTCCACCATTGAATTTTTTTCCTACAAAATCTTTTTCATTCAAATTTGATTTCACCTTTATAATTCAATAAAAAGGCATTTCACAGAAAAAATAGTGTCGAAAAAACTATATAAAAAGTTTTTCAACGGAACATATTTTTCTGAAATGCCTAATATGGCCGAAAAGATCTCCGAACAGACGGTGCTCTAACGAAATTAGACCTTAATAGTTCAGAATTTAGTTTTGAACGATCCAATTTCATTCCTTTTAGCACCATAAAATATTGAAAATAGAGATCCTTTATATAATTTTTCCCATTATATGCCCATTTAAATTATTATTTAATTAAAAAAAGGGCATACTCATACTAAATTAATGAATTTATAATTAGCATCATCTTAGGAACTAATATATAAAATATTTGTTAAGAAAAAATTTCAAATTTATATTTTTTATCTTACTTAAATAGATCATTAACTAATTGCATTAAAAATAAATATTCAACTGTTCTTTTCATCCTAAATTTAAAAAGTCTTTTATATTAAAAAGACATTTAATTGATTATTAAAAATTTAATTAGATCAGTAGATTTTAAATGATATTAATTACTTGGACATTAGAAAATCTTCTTGTAAATTTATTGATTTACCTAATATTCTTGATAATAATGACAATCTTCTTGAAAATAGCCATTGGACTCTTCAGTAAAGCAAAAAATAAAAGTTTCGGTCAAGTATTCTTGACTTCTTTTCTAATTACACTTGTCATAGCTTTTTTTGACTGGATATTACCTGGACTTTTTGGTTTGATTATAAGTTTAATCTTGGTATGGCTCATCATTAGTGAAAGACATAAAACAGGATTTGGATCTGCTATATTAATCACCATAATCGCCTTCATTCTTTACATAATCGTATTGATACTCCTTGGATTACTGCTTGGGATTACTTTATTCTTGTTGCCTTTTTAATAATTAAAAACTTTCTTTTTTTTCTCTAATTCTAAATATAAATCTATAATATCTGAATATGCATGTAAAATCGTGAAAGTTCAGTTTCGCGAAGAGTAAAATTAATTCTTTATTTTTTATTTTAATTAAATAAGCTTTTTTTTAAATCATAACTCGGTTTTTTTTAATATAATACTATTATATCATTCTCCGTTCTCTATTAAATATTTTAATTCTTATCAATACTTTCTTTGATTTCTAAGTGATTGATCTCACCTAGTGCTCTAATCTAAAACAATTATCTCTTAAATTTTACATCCTAATAAATATCTTAATTCGAATTTATAGAAAAAATACCTAGAAATTTTGAATTTTTTTAG
>CAZIEC010000001.1:78752-81805 GCA_964538145.1 uncultured archaeon | reverse complement strand
TTTATTGGCATTATCATTTCAATTTTCTTTTTTGCTAACTCTTCAATTCTTTCCAAAGCAGTTAAAATTTCATCAGAAATGTCTTCTTTTAAAACATTTATTAATCTTGGAATTGCAATATCTTCTAAAATTTCATTTAAATACTTTTCAACTTCTTTCTGAACTTTTGGATCGTTATAAGTTTTGATTAAATTATTTCTAACGTATTCTATGAATATTAATGGCAATTCTATAGGCCAATTTTTCATTTTTTCTTTATCAATTAGTTGAACCACGCCACCATCTTTCTTATAAAACCTTTTAATTTTAGTTCTCACCTCATTATATCCAATCTCCAGTAGTTAATTTTTCTGGCAAGTATTTATCGGTTAGAAATTCAAAACCATGTGATGATAATGCCTGTATTTCTGCTTTTACTTTTAATTTCAAAGCTAGTTTAAGATCTTTTTCCCATTCTTTATTTTTTTTTACAAAATCCTCATTTAATAATTCTTTTGTTCTTTTTATGTCTGTTTGATTCATAGGAATTCTACAAATGTTTGGAATCTTGTACTTATCCAAATCTCTTGTTAAAACACCTAAAAGCTTAATGTTTGGTGTCGCTAGAAAGGGTGTTTCATAACTTAACCTTTTAGAGCCCCTAAGATATACTGAATGAATGTAATGCCCATATGGGTCGCTATCTACTAATGTGAACACGGGTAAAGTTAATTCTCTTGATAATCTTCGTAGAAACATTCTTGTTGCAATATCTGCCGCACCTTTAGCGGTTATGATTATACAAGGGTATTTTTTCCAAAATCTCGCTTCAGAAAGACGTATCATTGCAGCATCCTTTTCTACTACCAAAATAAACTCAGCATCAGATTCTAGAATTTCAATATTATCTAACATTGGTGATATCATCCATCCTCCACTTCCTAAACCCTCAAGATCGATAATATCGTTTCTATCTCTTATTCTTAACCTCCCAACGCACATTCCTTTAGCAGAGGCAACAATATGGGTTGAATTTCTAGTTGTATAAAGCATTGTAGCAATATCTTCAATACTTTTATCGCTATTTTTTTGATCACCGAATAATTTAACATCATTATAAAAAATTTCACGCTTTGTGGCATGAATATCTTTTCTTAGAAGTTCATCTACAATCTCAAGTACTCTAATTAGCCTAGTCATATCTGCAACGCTAGCTAAAGAATGGAATTGTTTTTCTGTTGTCTGTTTTCCTAAAAGTAATAAATCATTTTCTTCGTCCCATATTATATTCGTACTTGTTCTTGCTGGTAAACTTATATACGGTTTACCAGTGTTATAAATTTTTTCTATGATTGAATCTACTACACGATAGATTCTATCTAAAACTTCTTGTCTATTCAATTCATCAATCTTTACCGTATCCTCTGGTAACTTAGTTTTTTTATCTATCTCTCTTGTTCTTTTTAAAAATTGTTGAAATAACTCTTTAGTTGCCTTTAAATCCCATTCAATTTCTTTTGTTTTACTTGCCATCTTTATCAATCACCTTTAATTAATCGCCAATGTTTTTTATTCTTTATAACTTGCATTTCTACCTTACCTTTTCGCACTAGATCTTTTAATCGAGATTGTAAGTACCTAGCATCCATTGTGTCTTTAATTTTTAATTTGAAAATCAAGTGCTTAATGTTTTGCCAATCATCTGAAAGAGCATTTAATATTTTTTCAGTAGTAATCACTGGTAAAGTTAATTGAACACTTTCTTTTTTCTCTTCTTTTTTCATAATAATTTCTGGAGCCATGGCTTTTTTAACCTTTTCTTTAGTTTGAACTGGAGCAATACTTTCTTTTTTAGTTCCAAGTTGTACAAGTTCTTTTTCAATTTCAAGATTGGTTTTTTCTATAATTTCTTTAGTAGCCCTCACTTTAGCAGGCATTTTCTTTTCCACTTTTTTAGGTTTCTTTACAAATTCTTTTGTTCTAACAGGTTTTGGGTGTTCCACGGCATGTTCAACGGTAATTTGAGGCTTAGCCATTGGTTTTATTTCTTTTATTATTTCTTTTTCTTTTCGTTCCATTTCTGGTACTTTTTTACCTCGAACTGCTTGTCTCATTAATTCTTCCATTTCTTCTAAAGAAATCTTATTTTTAAACTTACTATTACCATTTTTTGCGATGTTATAAACGCTTTTAACAAAAATAGGAATGTATTTTTCTATAAGGCTTGCTCTTTTTTCTCTTTTTTTTATCGTTGCTTTTCTATTTAAATATACTCTTAATCTTCTACCAATTGCTTCAAGACAATATTTAATTTCTCTAATTAAATCCTCATCATCAGCTAAAGCGTTTTTAGATTGAGACTTAAACATTAAATGGACGAAAGGTCCTGAAACATTAACTAATAATTTAATCGGTCCTTTTGGTAGGTTGTTATCAAACGTATCTAACTTGTAATTCTTCCAATTTACGGATTGTACTGCTTTAGTTATGGCACAATCCGCGCTATCTCTTAATTTTGGAGTCCGATTGACAAATCGAGAAAGAACATCTCTAGATCTTTTAGGTGTATCTAATCGCTTTGGATCATTGCAATATGCTAACGCAGCTTCCACCACATATGCCAAACCTTTTCCACTTGTGGGAGGACGGGTTTCAGCAGATACAAAATCATCATCTTTATTGTAGTTTTCTTCAAAGAATTCAAAAATATCTTTGTATCTTTCTCCATTTGAAGCTTGATTTGGAGAATTCAATATTTTTTCAAGTAAAGCGTGAACATCACCATTTGCTTTGTCTTTAATCAAGACTTCAAAATTAGAAAGAATTTTAGAACTAATGACTATAGTTTCAGAATTAATATCCTGTTCTGAATAATTAGCTCTTTTTTTTATAAGATTATCTTTATTAACGATAATATCTTTTGTATTTGATTCAATTAATTCTGAAATATTGTGTAATTTATCAATTGGGGTATCAAAATCATCAAATTTATCCGAGATTTTTAACCCAATCTCTTTAATGAGTGTGTTTTCTAAAACAGTTTCTCCTACTGGTATTGCAGTATCAGTTGGAGG
>CAZIEC010000001.1:51364-78652 GCA_964538145.1 uncultured archaeon | reverse complement strand
TGAGTGTGTTTTCTAAAACAGTTTCTCCTACTGGTATTGCAGTATCAGTTGGAGGGGCCATATATTTTATAGATTTAAAAGCATGAAATAAAGAATTAAATTGATCATTTGTTAATTCTGATGGTCTCGCTTTAGAAATAAGAATTTCATTAATATTCTTTTCTAATTTATCTAAGATGTTTGCTTTCTTTACTTCAATCAAACCATCTATTTTGCTCAAAATTACTTTATCAATTTCAATTTTTATATCTTCCTTTTGTTTATTAACATTTTCGATCTTTTTTAAAAATTGATCTATTACTTTCTCTAAAGCTTTTTTTTCTTTTTTTGTATCAATTGTATCAAATTTTCTGTTTAATTTTTTAATTTCATTATTTATTTTATCTAATTCTTTATTTAGATTCTGATATTTTTCCATATATTTTAAGCATTCACTTAGCAATTCTTCATTTTTTAAGGTATAAGCGATTAATTTATCTCTCGGTTTTTTTGATTTCCCGAAGATTCTTTTTTCGTATCTTAAAAAGTACAGCTCATCATTTTTTTTAGTTGGAACCGTAATGTATCCATTTTTCAAAATTAGAATACCTTTTTTATCCTGAAGGTTTCTTTCAGCTATTTTAATGATTTGCCTAGCAGTTTTAGCACTTATTCGTACAAAATTCTCTTGTAAAAAGGCAGAAATGGTTTGATTCTCTGATTTTGCTAATAGATCTTGAAGATCACCAATAGTTGTCGAAGAAGGATGCGGTTTTGCATATTTTGGTTCTTTAGGGAAAGAAGAGACTAATCTTGGATAAATCCATTCTTCTCCATAAGGATCTATAAAAATAATAGTAACATGAGGATTCATTAAAGCCGTTTCTTTAACATATAAATCTGCATATCCTCGTATATACTTTACATTGAGATAATGGAGTTTAATATAAGTCCCGTGGAGAAATTGACTATCTACTTCTGTTGGATGAATAATGTATCTTTTTTCATTTTTAGAAGTAGTAAAGAATTCTGAAACAATTGCATAGACCATATCAGCAGTTTTGGAAACTGCCACGATTGGCCTACCCGTGGTATTTTGAGCATCACTGAAAGCACTAGGAGCTCCAAAACCTTGACTGCCTCTTGTTTGTCTCAAATTCAAGCTTTTCGATGAAGCAAGATATTTTCCAAATTTTCGTAGGTCTCCCTTGTTCATTCCAATACCATTGTCAAAGATCTCAAATGTATAGTTCATTATATTCTTTTGACTTAATTCTGAAGTTAAGAATGAAGGAGGTTCGGATTCTCTTAATCTAATAATTACAATTGGTTCCACATCAATAATATTTGACACTGGTGCTAATAATTCATTAAGATCTGTTATAATCCTTTGAACTTCTTTTTCAACTTCTATTTTTGACTTGTTTATTTTTTTGATTTCTTCTTTTTTTTCATTGTTATTTTCTTTAGAACCTATGACTTCAACTTCTTCATCAAACAAATCTTTGACTATTGAAAGATTTTCCAACGATAATTCTTGATCCAATGTAAATTTTATATTTGAATCTTTTTTATTTAGTTCATTCCATTGAAAAGTTTCAACAGCATCTAAAGCATTATCTAAGAATTCAGCAACATATTGGGCGTGTTTCCAATAACCAAATTCAAACCCCACTAATTGCGTTCTCTTTCGCATGAATTGTGCGATTGTCCCTTGAGTAATCCTTCCTTCTTCTTCTGATGAAATTCTTATTCACTCCGATTTTTTGTGATTTATATATCATATATTAAGTAAGATATATTAATTAGATATTTACAAGTTAGTTATTGTTCAATGTGAACTTATAAAAGTTCTAAATAATTTGCAAGTTTAAATCATACATTTTGAAAAGAAACTGATTTATTATTTAAATCTTTTTAAACTACGATAAAACTTAAAAAAAGTTAAATTTTTTCATTTAATCTTTCTTACTCTATAAGCTTCTAAAGCAATATCTAATATTTTAGATGCTATATATCTTTTCGAATGCTTTTCAATGTAATGAATGTGTTTTTCTTTATCAATAATATAAACTTCATTAAATTTGCTCCCAAAACCTATATCTTTTCTGCCCACATCGTTAGCGACTATTAAATCCGCTTCAGATCTAACTAATCGGTCATATGCTCTATCAATTAATTCACTTTTGGAAACATTTGTTTCTGCCTTAAAAGCTACAATAAAAACTTTATAATTTTTTTTTCTTGCGACATTAATCAATTTTGGCGTTAATCTCATGTTTATTTGAAGCTCTTTTACCTCATCGGAAGAAATTTTTCCCTCAATCTGGTTTATCGGCGTAAAATCACTAATGGCTGCGGCACAAATGAAGAAATCATAATCTTTATAAGATAATTCATCTTTTACGGCTCTTATGAAATCTTCAGAAGAAACAACATTTATAGTATTGATATAATCAGGGATTTTCACCATGCATTTTCCAGCAATTAATAAAACATCTGCACCCCTAGCAGCAGCTTCTTTTGCAATTTCGACTCCCATCCTACCAGATGAGTTGTTTGACACAAACCTGATTTCGTCAATATATTCTCTTGAAGGTCCTGCTGTTATTAAAATCTTCATTCCCTCGAGATCCTTTTTAGCTATTAACAAGTCTATAACACGATCAATTATGTCATCTACTTTTGCAATCTTAGCCTTTCCTTCTGAAATTCTTGGACCTAAAATATCAATTCCATATTTTTTTAAGGTGGAGATGTTTTTTTCGAGAATTGGATGATACATGCTTTCATGCATTGCTGGAACAATGACGATAGGTATGTTTGAACCGAAAGCAGTAGATATAACAGTAGTAACTGGCGTATCATCAATTCCATTAGCAATTTTTGAGATTGTATTTGCTGTTGCTGGACAGACTAAAACTAAATCAGCTCTACCAAGGGCTTTTGGGCGGTCTCCTGCTAAATATATGTGTTCCACTTCACCAGTTAATTTCGTTATGACCGGATTTCCTGTGGCCCAATGCATTAAAGTAGGATTAATTAACTCGGTAGCGGCACGAGTCATTACAGCGATTACTTCTGCTCCAAGTCTCATTAATTCTCTAGCAATTATCGGGGCCGTTATAACTGCAACAGAGCCAGTTAGGCACATAACAATAGTTTTTCCTCTAAGGATTGTTCCTTTGCTCTCAACAATATCCTTTGAAGGATGTTGGTATTTTTCTTTAACCATGATAATTCATATTATCAATGAATTTATATTAATAAAATTTCGATAATAATATTAATTTAACTTAGGAAAAAAGGAAAAGATAAAAAAATTTTTAAAAAGTTTCCAAATTAGTGGATTTTACTTTAGATTTATATTTAAATATTTCCATAAGGTTATTATTTTAATATTTTTTGTTAAACTATTATTTTTAGAAAAAGTTTTTTAAATTTTAATTTTAAATCCACATTTAGATATGTTGATCTTAAAAGGAGTATTCATCCAAACATGGAAAAAATTTTAAATTTCTAAAGAATGATTAATTTTTATCCATAAATTTTAGTTTAAGTCCTAGTTTTTTAGAAATCGATTTAAATTTATTAAAATCTTTTAATGTAAGGAATTTATCATTAGTTATCGCCATAATATTCAAAATTTTTTGTCCATAATAAGTTTGTGAAATTTTAGATATATCTATGATTTGTTTTCCTTCCTTATTTAGAATCTTTACCGGACAATTTTCAAATTCTCGCTTTCTAATCTCTAAAATTTCTTTTATGTATTTTACGAAAGATGTATGTTTCATTTTTTTTACATCGAACCTATTTGTACTTCCAAGAACTCCTGATTTTAATAATCCTCTTATATATTCATTAACTTTAGCTAAAAATAATACCTTGAATTTATTAAATGGAAGGTCATCTCTTAATACATCCCTCAAAATATCGGTATATGGCAGATCCATTCCACTTAACTCAAAATCAAGGCCAAAAAGTGTTAAAATTTGTTTTGTATAATGTGAGAGATCTGATTTAATTTGACTTAGGACATGAGCTTTTTTAGATTGTATAAATTTGAATAAAAATTCTTGAAATGCTTTTATGAAATCTTGATAATCTGGAATAAAGGATCGATTTGGATTATTTATTACCATTGAATATGCTTCAAATACGTTAATTTTTCTTTCAATTACTTTTTTAACTAATGATAATGGATAATAGCCCTCTATGAAAGAAAGGCCATTTTCAATGCCTTTTATTGCGTCTTTAAAAGAACATTTTGTTAAAACATTTAAAGTTTTGATTATGTTTCTCTCAATTTTGACTGGCGTTTTTCTACAAAAACATAAATCAAATGGTTTTAAATCATAAAATAGAGGAGTATTTTGATCAGGGATTATAATTTGTGATCCATAAGCATTTACTATACTCCCTTGAAGTGGTTTATTAGCTAAATCCCATTCAATAATTATGATATCATTAATTTCAGAAAAATTTTCTACAAGATTATAATGATAATTAATTGGTTTTCTTAATAAATTAAAACCATCAATTAAATTAATGGAGTATTCTGATTCATCACCCCAAAATTGTTTTTTATAATAAAAAATATCAGGGAATCTTGTAAAATCATCTGAAAACAATTCTTTAATTATGAAGAAATTAATTCCTAAATCCGAAGATTTGATATTAGAATCATTAATTCCGAAAAATCCAATATGTTGTAATATGTATTTATATGCAGGATTTTCGACATTTCTTTTATCATGAGTAATTGTATAATAATTTCTCTTTTTTCTGAAATTAACTTTCGATTTTATGATTTTATTCTTTTCCATTATTAATTTTAGAAAAGCAAATTTTTTTAAATATAACTTCCTTTGAATATCTTTCAATTCTCCATCATATTGTTTATAAAATCCTATATATTTATCTTTGGGAATCTTAAATATTTCAAAATGTTTTTTCATTAAATTTAATTTGTCAATAACGGTAAAATTTTCGATTTCTTCAATGAAATATTCAACAATTTCATTTTTAAAATAATCATAATTCGAATTAGCAAAAATTTTCTCTAAATTTGAAAGTACAATAATGTTTTCTTCCAAGAGCTTGTTTAAAATGTAATATGAAAAATATTTTTCATTAAAGTTTTTTGATTGAACCATTTTTGATATTTTTTCTATCACGTCATTTCTGAGAAATAATTCTTTAAACTGCTTTTCAGACAGTAAATTATCAATAATTTCAATTATTAATAGTATATCAAAAAAAGAATAAAGTTTAACACTTTTAAGAAATTTTTTAAAACCTGTAATAATTTTAGTGGAGTATTTCTCAAATAATTTCTCTAATCCTATATTAAAGCAATTTTGTAAAAATTCAAAGAATTCAATAAAAAGGTCATTTTGAATTGACAAGTCTAAATATTGTTTTACTACATGATTGCTTTCATTTTTATTAATTAATGCCTTATTTAAGTAATTCAATCCTTCAATCCAATTTCTTGCCATAAAACAGGAATCTGCTAACTGTAGAAAAGATTCACTTTTCTTTTTTCCTCCAAAATCTTCTGAAACTAAATTATATTTATCTATATTCGAGAGAATTCTTTCAGAAATAATTGGATCTATATTTACAAGCAATGAAATGATGTGGATGCAAAATTTATCCTTTAAATCCGAATAAATTAAAAATGTAGGGCAGTCATGAAATATCTCTGATTTACTTTCATCAATAATGAGATGATATTCTCTTTCATTATCCAAGATGATAGTTCTAATTTCAAGGGGATTTCTTTCAAATTTAATTATATTGATCAGATTTCTTGGAAATTCTATTGCTTTTTTCAGTAAATCTTGATCCAACCTTTCTTTTATTTTATTTAAAAAAATTTTTTCATTCATTTTTTAAAATCGAGATTTAATGATATCAGATATCAATTTTGGAAAATCTTCCCATTTTTTAACAGTTAAAAGTTGACCGCCAACCACTTTTACCATTTTTTTAGCTTCTTTTATATTATAGGAAGCTTCGGGACATACTAAGATGAAATCTACTCCTAAAGATCTAAAAATCCTGAGTTCATCTAATGCTTGTTTTATGTCAAAAATTTCTGCATCGGTAAAGAGAACATTTAATTTTTCTCTTGAATTTGCTTTTTCTTTAAATTGTTTCTTTGCCCATTCAAGAGCACTCTGAATTCTAGTACCTCCTCTAGCTTCGACTGATAAGATCTCATCAGCAATTTTATCTAGATCAATGTTATCAGAAATATTTTTTAAAACGTGCGTGTCAGATTCAAAAAATGCAACACCAATCTCATCTTTTCTTAGGCCATATATTAACATTGTTGTACAGATTGCCAAATAAGCTAATTTTTCTTCATTTGCCATTGAACCGCTAATATCTAACTCAAAACAAGCAGAGCGCAATCCTTTTGCAGTTTCAAAAACATAAAAATCATCATATTCGATATGATCTAATTTTTTCCCCTTTTCTAATAAATTAAAAATAGTTTCTTCAAGATCAATATTTTCAAAATCATCTCCTACGGCATAAGGCCTTACAACATTAATCGGAATAGGTCCAGTTGCAGAAGTTCCTAAATGTGCTCGAGAATAATAGATTCCTAAGTCCAATAACATCTTTTTTGCTAATTCTTTAACCTTAAGTTTGGCATCTTCAGGAATTTCTTTTCTATATCTAAACCATTGTTTTAATAGATTTTCTCCAGATCCAGCACTTAAACAAGAGATCATTTTATCTTGTCCTTCTTTTCCAGCAATTTGTCTTGCCATTAATATGGCATCCTTTAGATCAAAATGTCCCAGAGCACCTAATGCATCTCGATTATTGTTAGCTAAAGCATTTAACATTAATTCTTTAAATCTTTCAAGATTTATTTGATCTTTAATTTGATTAAGTAAGTTACTAATCTTTTGAAAATCACCTCGATTTTTTTCAATCAATTTCTTTAAAAGATGATAATTAGGCTCAACTAATTCATAGATATCTTCTTCTGGCATGTTCAGTTGTTTTCCTTTCTTTATTATGTCTTCTGGTAACGGATTTAACCCTACTTTTCGCAAGAATTCTACAGTATTTTTTAGTTGTTCAGGTGTTTCACACGTTTCTAAAGATTTTGAGATTATTTCTGGCAATTTATTTTTTATCTTTTGACTACAGTATACGTTTGGACAACTGTTCATTAATTGTTGTAATTGATGTGATAAGGCTTTAAAAGCTTCATTCTTGAACTTTTTAGCATTAGATGCTTGAATGGCATTTTTAAGGGCTTGATTAAAAAGCGAATTCCAGGATTTATTTGCCATGGCATTTTTAGCTAATGTTTCCAATGAGAGATTCATTTTCATTTTTTCTTTATTATTTGAATATTTTGATAGTAAATCTGCTCTCAAATTCGTCCCGAAATATTGATCAAGAGAATTTGCAACGTTAAAATTATGTTCAAAAGAGGATTGATTGATTGAATTCTCTAAAACCTTATCTTTATCAAATTTAGGTACTTCTTCTAATGTTTTTGCTACATTAAACAATTGATTTAGGGTATTAATTTGATCTTTTAATTGATCTTTAATGCTTTCTAAATACTCTTGAAAATTTTTATCTTTAACAGCTTGTTTCATGAATTTTAATGATTGTATTAAATCATTTAATTTTCCTTTATTAAGCAGTTCTTCTAATTGTTGAGATACATCTTGATTTTTAAGCGCCTCGCTTGTTAGTTTCTCCCATTCTCTTAATGAATGTTTTTTTATTAGTTCATCAAATCCTAATTTGACTGCTGCTTCAATATCCTCGGGTTCTAATGAATTTATTTTTTGTTCCAAACGATTTCTTGCTTCATTAATCAATTTTTCCAAAGAAGATATTTCTTCTTTATATAATTCAGATTCATCATTGAAAAAGTGCATTGCAGATTTATAAGGTTCTTTATCTTTATTTTGTTTCAACTCATCAATAAAAGATTCTAATTTTTCTATAGTTTCGGAATCTATTTTATTTGAGAGCTCGATTTCTTCAATCATCTCTTGAATCTTATCTAATTCTGTTTTCAATTCCTGGTTAATGAAATCTTCATCTGGTTCCTTAATACTTTTTGTTGCATTAAAAAAGTTTTCAATAATATCTTTATTATAATTTGGAAAGAGGATTTCAAATGCTATTTTTTTAGCTAGTTCTTGATTATCTGGATAGGAGGTAACAGTACAGATTTCAATATAATCATTTGGGGTAATTTTTCCTTTTCTATAATATCGAGATAATATTAATCGGGGGATTGAAAGTACTTGTCTTGAAGAAGGTATTTGAATTATATCAGGATGATTTCTCATTTTTCTAATAAAATCAACAGCAAACTCACATGGATTTTCTGGAAAGATCCCCATCTTAAAACCTCCCTTATCCCCCTAAAGTTTTATGTATTATATTTTCAATAATATTTTCTACTCTTATTCCCGGTTTTGGCTTAATACTGCCAAGAAGAACGTGCCTAGTGATGTCGGATAAGTATTCATAAATTGAAATATTCTCTTTAATTATTCCTTGTTTTTCTAGTAATTTTCGTCTTGCTAATAATTTTGCTATAGCGATTCCTGCTCTTATTGATGCAGGGGTTTCAATATCTATTTTATTTTTTCGAGTTTCATCAATAATTGAATAAATCAATTCTAATTCTGATTCTTCTATTGAAAAATGTTCTGGTAAGTTGATTCGAATGATATCTAATTCTGTAGCTTTATCCGGGTAAGTTAATTTAATCCAGACTTTAATTCGATCCTTTAACGCTTCAGATAACCTATGTGTTCCAGATAATTCTTCTGGATTCATAGCACATATGAAGAAAAAATCTTTATCAGCCTTGATTCTCCCTAAATGAGGTATACTAATTGATGCTTCTTCTAAAGGTTCTAATAACGTGTTCTGGGCATATTCCGTAGCTCTATTGATCTCATTAGCTAAAAAGGTTCCACCTTCGAGCATCGCACTTAATAATGGCCCGGGGTTAAATGCTTCTAATACAAATCCTTTTTTCAGAGTTATGGCGGGATCAAAACTTTCGGTTTCGGCGCGTATTCGCCGAAATTTCCGATAAAATGGGCCGGTTTAATGGATTCATCCATTGTAAGCCAATAGAAACTCTTGTTTTTATTCTCTTTTGCCCTTAAACTGGCAAAATACCTGCATAAAATTGTCTTTCCCACTCCAGGCGGTCCGACTAAAGCAGGAAAAAGTCCTGTTGATTCTGCATCCCGCAAGAGTTCTAAAGCCTTGCCATATTGTCCCGACAATACTATATCAATTGGTTCTTCTGAAATATCTCTTATTAAATGTTTTAAAAATAATTCTTCAAATTTTTCTTTATTTATCATATTATAAACTTCTTTAGAGTAATGTGCTATTTGTAGACATTTTACTTGTAATTTAATAAAGAACGATAATTTATAACTTTAAAGATAATAATTTAATGGTTTTTAACCTTCTGAACTAATAAAATAAATAATTCCCTTTTATCTAAATTTGAAAGATTAAAATGAAATATTTTTAATCATTTTAGGAAGAATTTCATAAATTTCTAAATTTTAATAAAGCGTTTAAATCCATTCTATTTGCACATTTTTTACTTGTTTCCAATTCATTACTATAAAGGTTATTAACATATGAAGTTTTTATTCCATATACACAAGGTTTAATGTTAAAATAAAAGATGTGAGCAAAAAAGCGTAAAAATTATTAGTTAGAGATTGTTTTCAATCATAAATAACATTTTCATGTATGGGCCTGTAGATTAGTGGCAGATTATTAGAATGAAAATTTTATTCAATCTGCAACGCGTGTCTATTAGACTTAACCATCTAATGGCGCGTTATTCGCATTCACGAGGCCGCGGGTTCAATTCCCGCCAGGTCCACCATGTAATTTTGAAAAGCAATTGAAATTATGAAGCACATATGTTGTTATTATTATTAGATGGAAAAGTCATAAATAAAATAAATTTGGATCAAAAAAACAAGTGAAAAATGTTAAAAATGGATGAAACTATCTCATTTCCAAAAAGATTTAACTTTAAAGAAGTTCAAGAGAAATGGAAAGATTTTTGGCAAAAAAATAATATTTATTCTTTTGATATAAATAAAGGAGGTAAAATATTTACAATAGATACGCCTCCTCCTTTTGTTAGTGGCACATTACATATGGGTCACATTTTAAATCATTCATGGATTGACTTTGTTGCTAGATTTAGAAAAATGAGAGGATATAATGTCTATTTTCCTCAAGGTTTTGATTGCCATGGATTGCCTGTAGAATTAGCAGTAGCTAAAAATTATGGTATTTCAAAGGATGATCGAGAGTTATTTTTGAAAAAATGCATAGAATGGGTGGATAAAAATATAAAAAATATGAAAATTCAATTAGATGATTTAGGATATTCTACAGATTGGAATTATACTTATCGAACCATGGATGATTCTTATAAGAAGAAAGTTCAAAAATCTCTTATAGATTTTTATGAAAAAGGTTTACTTTATCGGGAAAAATTTCCTACTCATTTCTGCGTTAAATGTCAAACTTCAGTTGCAAAAGCAGAAGTAGGATATGAAGAAGAAAAAGGAAAGTTATATTACATAAAATTACCTCTTGTAGAGAGAGATGGTGAATTCATTACAATCGCAACAACACGCCCTGAATATATTGAAGCGTGTGTTGCTGTCATGATTAATCCCCGTGATGAGAGGTACTATGATCTTTCTGCAGCCCAAGTTAAGATTCCAATTGCAGACAGAATTGTACGAATATACATGGATGAAACTGTTGATATGAATTTTGGTACTGGAATTGTTTATGTCTGTACTTATGGAGATGAGACTGACATAAAATGGAAATTGGAATATGATCTGGATGAAATTCAGATTTTTACAACAGATGGACGAATGAATGAGAATTCAAAATATAAAGGGCTTACTATTCCTGAAGCTAGAAAAGCGATTGTTAAAGATTTAGAAATGAGGGGATTAATTGAAAAGATTGAGGACTATGAACATAGCATTATAGTACACTCAGAACGATCATCTTGTAGAAATCCAATTGAATATTTACCTGTATATCAATGGTTTATTAATGTCAAAGATTTTACTAAAGATATCATTGAATCTGCTGAAAACATGAGATGGTATCCAGAAAAACATAAAAAAAGATTGATTGATTGGGCAAATGGATTAGATTGGAATTGGGTGATTAGTAGACAACGTGTTTTTGGAACCCCAATTCCTTTCTGGTATTGTGATGATTGTGGAGAAATTATTCCTCCAAATAAAGAAGATTTGCCATTAGATCCAGTAAAAACGCCACCTCCCGTGAAAACGTGCCCAAAATGCAATAGTAAAAATATAATAGGAGAAAAAGATGTTTGCGATTGTTGGATTGATTCCAGCATAACTCCTTTAGCAATTGCAAAATGGTTAGAAGATGATGATTTTTTTAAAAAAACATACATGGATGCAATAGTTCATAGACCACAAGGTTATGAAATAATTCGTACATGGTTATTTTACACTTTATTTAGGTGTAAAATTTTAACTGGAAAAACACCTTTTTCAGAGACCATGATTAATGGAATGGTTGCTGGTCCAGATGGGAGACACATGTCAAAAAGTTATGGAAACATGATTTCTCCTGATGAAGTCATACCATTTTATGGTGTTGATGCCATAAGACAATGGGCAGCAATGGGATCACTAGGAGATGATTACCCCTTTGAATTTACTTGGATAAATGTTCATACAAAACAACCAGTTTCGAATGAAAAAATTTTAAAGGAGAGAGTAAAACTTTCTGAAAAAGAATTTAATAAAAAATACCAGAGACGATGTGAACAATTAATTGGAGCTTCAAGATTCCTGACAAAAGTTTGGAATGCCTTCAGATTTCTTTATTTGAATGCTAAGGATGTAAATTTATCCAATCTCGAACCAATTTTAGAAGATTTAACTCCAATTGAATCTTATTATTTTTCAGAATTTAATAAGAAATTAGAAAAAATAACGATGAATTTTGAGGGATACAATTGGCATGAGGGTTTCATGATTTTACGTACTTTCTTTTGGAACGAAATTTGTGATAACTATATTGAATCTATAAAATATAGATTTTATTCTTCTGATTTAAAATTAAAAAAGAATTCAATAAAAAATGCTCTAAACTTATTTTATAAATTATTAATAATAATGTCGATAATAATGCCATATATTTCAGAAGAAATTTATTCCTTGTTATTCAAAAAGCATATAAAATTAGAATCCATTCATTTAGAAAAGTGGCCTTCTCCATATGAAAATATTTCTCAACAGGAAGCAGAAAAAGGATACGTTGCCATTCAAATTATTAAAAATCTGAGAAATGTTAAATCGAGACTTAAGCTCCCCTTGAATAAAGAGATTTCAAGAATAATTCTTTCAGCAAGAAAAGAAAAGATTAAATTACTGAACGAATTAAAAGAGGACATTAGAAATACGATTAGGGTTAAAGAACTAAATATAATTGAAATTGATGAAAGCCATCAAACCTTAGAAAAACCGGATTTTGAAGAAAAATATGAAGATTTAGGAGTGCAAATATTATTTTTTAAATAACTTTTTTTACTTAATCATTAAGATGAGTTCAAAAAAAATATGTATATTAATTCCAGCATTTAATGAAGAGCGTACTATTTCTGAAGTAATAAGTAAAATTCCTAAAATTCCAAATCATCTAACAACTATTTTAGTCGTTGATGATGGAAGTCAAGATAATACTAAAAAAATTGCTGAAAAAATGGGGGCTGTCGTCATTTCAAATAGAAAAAATGCAGGATTAGGTTATACTTTTAAAAGGGGATTGAGATATGCTATTAAAATGGGAGCAGATATTATAGTAATTCTAGATGCTGATGGTCAGTATGACCCTGTTGAAATAAAAAGGTTTGTTAAAGTCTTATATGAAAATAAAGGAGATATAATAGTTGGAAATCGAATTTTGAGTTCAAGTGTCATAAATTATGGAATTATGAGAAAATGGATGAATTTTTTAATTTCTTTTTTTATTTCAAAAATTCTTTTAAAGAATAAATTCATATTTGATACTCAAACTTCTTTTAGGGTTTTTAACAAGAGAGTAGCTCAATTTTTATTGTCCAAATTAAAAGGAACTTATAATTATGCTCAAGAATTACTTATTTTAACGTACTTAAAAGGTTTTAAAATATTACAACTTCCAGTTTCTTGTTATTATTATAGGCATAGAAAATCAAGATTAATACAAAATATACCTTTACATGTTATTAAGGTTGTAATGAAAAGCCTGCAAACATATATTAAAGGAAAGTTTTCTCTAACAGATTAGAAAGTATATAAATAAGAGCTTAAACATTTAAGCTATTCAATACCTAATTGCTTTATCATTATTCTCTTTAATTCTTCTTTATCTTTGGGTAAACCAAACATTTCAGAATATTTATCAGTGGTAGTTAATTCGAAAGTTCTTCCTTTTTTAACTGCTTTTATTAATCCATTATCTATTAAGTATTTCACATGTTCATACGCACCGCTCCCTCTAATTTTTACCAATGTTGATTTCAAAATAGGTTGTTTTAATGCGATAATTGTCAAGGTCCTTAGATATTTTTCAGCAATACCACCACCTTTAGAAAATTTAGAAATCTTTTCAATATATTGAGGCCTTAATTGCATTTGATATTTTTCCCCGACATTAGCAATTATAATTGCAGAATTTCTTTCTAAATATTCTGTTGCTAATTCATTGATTAATGTTTCAACTACTTTTTTTTTTATATCCAATTTTATTGATAATTCTTCAATATCTAAAGGTCTTCCAGCAGCATATAAAGCGCCTTCAATTAAATTTTTTTGAATTTGGTTCAAATTAATTTCTGAGACATCGATAGCTTTATTATCTTCTTCAGATATTTCATTAGAGCTTGATTTAGGCATATCTTCTTGGTTGTTGATAATATTTTCTTTATCCTTAACATCTTTTTTAAGGACATTATTTTGATTCTCTTTAAGATTATTTTGAGCTTTTTCATTGTCCATTCAATTCACCCTGGTAATTTACTTTTTAGAAAAATGTTAATATTTTTAAATTCATCATCTTGAGATAAAAAAAGTTTATTTCCAGTGGATAAAAACATTAATGCTAAAAATAATCTCACTAAAGCAAATTTTCTTCCAATTTCATCTTGTTCTTCCGCTTTTATTATTTCTGCTAGCTCAAATAAGCTAGTATTTCTTTTATTTTCAATCTCAACTTTTGCTTTAATTCGATTATACCATAATTCATGCAATTCTTCAATTGTTTGCTCCTTTCCAGTTATGTGTTTGAGCAATTCTTTTGGCAATTGGGCTTTGGAACGCATTTGAAGTCTCTTTCTTTTTAGTTCTTCTCTTTTTAATCTTTGTCTTCTTAGTTTCTCTTTTTTTTGCATTGTCTCAATTATGGCTGATCTCATTGCCTCAAATAACTCTTCTTTAGTGGATAAAAGCAATTTTGGTTGGATTGGCTGAGGAAGTGCTTTAGGCATGGTTTTATAATGCCTTTCACGAAATTTCTTTAATTCTTCTTTCTTTTGAATTTCTTCTTCTTCTTTTATTATGCTTGAAATCTTATAATGATGTAAGACTGCTGAAGTTCTAAGTGCAATCCCGGATATCTTATAGTTAATTAGATCTTCCTGAAGCATTTTGTCAAAAAATTGATCGACTAACGATGCAAGATCATAAAATGCAATATTAGAATCTTTAGCCAATTCTGGATCTAATAAACTAGAGAATGGTGGTTTTTGCCAAAATTTAAGATCTTTTGTTTCTCTTTTGATATTTTCTTTTTTTTCTTCTCCAGCAATAATTTCTATTTCTAAATTTTCTTCAGAATCATCAGATTTATCTTTTAGTTGTTTATTATCAAAAAGATTTGAGTTCAATATTAGTGTAATAAGTTCTGATTTTTTTATTTTTTTAGGGATCTTGAGTCCACTCTCCTTAGCCAACTCTTTCAATTGTTGAACTGTCATTTTTTTTAATTTTGAGTCCATTTCACTTTTATCTTGAGACATTTTAACATTTCACCCTTTAAGTTTTAACATCAGGTAATTCGAGTAAACGTTTTGCTTCTTCTTCTAAATCAACGCTAAATATATCAGTAATTCCACTTTGTTGCATCGTCACTCCATATATTCTATCTGCATTTACAATATTTTCTTCTCTATGGCTGATTACCAAAAATTGAGCTTGTTCTGAAAATTCTTTAATGACCATAGAAACTCTATGAACATTTGGACCGTCAAGAGCAGCATCTATCTCATCCATTATATAGAAAGGTGCTGGATAAAATTCTTGAACTGCAAATATAAATGATAATGCTACTAAGGTTTTTTCACCTCCACTTAAAATTTCTAAACTAGAAATTCTTTTTCCTCGTGGACGAGCCTCAATACTGATACCACCTTCAAATGGTTTATCTGGTCGATCAAGAATCATTTTAGCTGAACCTCCTGGTGATAATTTTTGAAATATTTGAGAAAAGGATCTATTTATCTCATGGTAAGCTTTCATAAAGGTTCTAGTCTTCTCTAATTCTATTTTTTCAATCGCATCCAATATGGATTTTCTCTCTCGTTGAATTGTCTGTCGTCGCATGTCAATTTCATCAAATCTTTCTTTAACCATGTCATATTGTTCAATAGCTTTTAGATTAACGGGTTCAAGAGCCTTCTTTTTCTTGGTCGCTTCTGAAATTTGGGATTGCAAATCATTTTCAGTTAAATCAGGGGTAATTGCAGGTAATGGACCAAAATCTTTAGATCTGTGATAAAGTGTCTCAATCTGCTCCATAACCATTAACTTTTTGGATTCGTAATTATTTAATTTGGAATTTTCTAATGCCAATGATGAATTTAATCCGTTTAAAGTCGTCTGATATTCTTTTTGTTTTTTCCAGGAAATTTCTTTTTCTTTTAATAAATTATTTATTTCGATTTCTTTATTGGATCTTTTCTCTTTTTCTTCTTCTAATTGGGAATTTATTGTTGCTATTTTATTAGATAACTCCTTTACTTGATTTTCTTTTGTTTTGATTTCATTTCTTAATGATTCAATTTGATGTTCTCGCTCTTTATTTTTAATCAATTCATTTAATTTCTTTTGTAATGATTGTAATTTCTTATTTAATTTACTTAAATCTTCTTGAATTCGTTTTTGTTCATTAGATTCCTTTATTTTTTGTTCTCTTAATTGACTAATTATGTTTTCAACATCATTAACTTTATTTTGGATGTTTTTTATTTCGATTTCATAACCTTGAATTGCTTTTTCGCATTCATCAATTTTTTTACTTGAAATTATATCCTCTTTTTTTAAATCCTCTACATTTGAAATTAATCTTTTTATATTATCCAGAGATCTTAATCGGTCAATTATCTCTTCTAATTCTTTATTTTGCTCATCTATATTGTTTCTCGAATTTTCAATGTCCTTTCTATATTTCTCTTTTTCTAATTCTAATTCTTTAATCTTTTCATCATTTTTTTGAAGTATTTTCTCCAAATCATTTATTTCTTGTTTTATTTTTTCAATTACAGTACTTTTTTGTTCAATTTTACCTTTTAACTCTGTAATATTATTTTCAATTTCCTTTAAATTTGTATAAAAAGTTTCAATAGCCCCTAACTCCTGTAATTTAATTTGAATTTCTTCTAATTCTTGTTGTTTCATTTCAATATTTTCTTGAATTTCTGAATTTTTATCCCAATATTCCTCTTTTAATTTTTTCATATTTTCAATTTCTTCAAGTAAAGATTCTTTTTGTTTTTCTTCAATTATTTTTTTTCTTTGATCTATCTCTTGTTCAATTTCTCTTATGAGATGTTCATTATCTTCAATATTCTTCAAAATATCTTTTAATTCATCGTTTGTTATTCTTAAGCTTTCTTCATTATACTGAAGTTGAATTTGATGTTCTGTTAGCTTGTTATTAATTTCATTTAATTCATCTGTTTGAGATTTAATTGAAGCCGAAATTTCTTCCAACTGTTTATATAACTCTTGAGATTTTGAAATTGTTAATTTTCTTAGAGATATGTAAATATTTTCAAGGATTTCCATTAAATCTTGCACGAAATTATCAAAGGTAGATGTTGATTGTTGGATTTCTATATCTGCAGTTTCTTTAACCCTATTTATTAATTGTTCAATTGTAGTTTCTATGTTTTCTGTAAACATTTTAAGTGTTTCCATTATTGAACGCAGGGTTTCTGTAGTTTCTTCATCTTTTTTTGGTTCACAAGTTATTGTTTCTATTGTTTTCATTATGTCTACTATGTCTAAAACAAACTTCTTAAAATCTTCTGCTGAATTTTCGATAGCGTCTGCATTAGATTGTTGAATGCTTCCCTTAATTGATTCTACTGAAAGATTGATATTTTGCGTTAAAATATTTAAAATTTGAAGTATTCCTTCAATATCTTCCTTATTTCTTTCATATTCTTTATCAGAAAGTTCAATTTTTTTCGAAATTAATTCTTTTTCTTTTATTAATTCATCAATCCTGTTTTGAATATTCTCTTTTTTTACACTTAATGAATCTATTTCTTTTTTATTTTTTAAGACATTTTCTTTTAATGAATTCTCTTTTAATTCTAGATCTCGCTTTTCTCGTTGCAAATTCATTAGATCTTTTCTTAAAATCTTTAGTCTAGTGTTTAAATTGTCAATTTTTGCTTGGTTATCGGAAATTTCAGATTCAAGGTTATCTTGTTTCATTAATAGCAATTCTAAATCTTGTTCATACTTTTTAAATAAAGAGGTTTGTTCTTTTGATACCTTTTTCAATCGATTTATCTCATCAATTAATTTTTCTTTAGAAACCAAAATATGATTAATAACTTCTTCCGCATCTTTTCCTTGGCTTAATTCTTCGATTTTTTTTTGAATTTTTTGTTTTCTTAATTCCAAATCTTTAATATTATTTTCATACATATTAATTTCAGTCAATACAGATGACTGTTTCGCCTTTAATTCCGTCATTTGAGAAAGATGTGAGCTTTTTTCCTCTTGAATTTGAGATTGATTAATTTCAATCTCATGTAGTTTATTATTGATCGTTTCAATTTCACTTTTTAAGAAATCTATTTTTTGACGAATATCATTTTCAATTAATTTTGTCTTGTTTATTGCATCTTCTACCGATTCAGCTTCACCTTTTAATTGTTGGAGTTCTAATTCTAAATTTTTTCGCTTTTCTTCATTCTTTTTTATACTTTCTTTTAACATTTTTATCTGTGCTTTATTAGAAGAAATTTGTTGTCTAATATCAGAAATTTCTGCTTTATATGAAGCTTTAAGATCCTCATTATTTCTTATATTTCCATCTAATTCCTCTAAAATTAAATGCTTTTGTTCAATTGCTTCTCTAGAACTTTCTATTTGTTTTTCAAGATCTTTAATCTCTAACTCAGCTTGTTCAATTAATGACTCAAATGTTTGACCCTCCTCTAAAACCATTTGTAATTTTTCTAATGTTTTAATTTTATTTTTCATTTCTTCAATGGATTGCTTTTCTATTTCTAAAGTAGTTCTAATAGAAGATAATTCAGTTTTTAATTGCGTGATTGTTTCAATTATCTCTTCTCTTTCCTTCTCTCTCATATTAATTGTTTTTTGAATATTTTCCATTGCTAAATTCTCTTGTTTTAGAATTTCTTCTTGCCTTGTTATTTTTTCTTTTAAATTTTCTATATTTTTAATCGTTTCTTCAATGGATTTTTCTAACTCTGATTCTTCTTCCTTGAATTTATTAATGCGAAGAGCTATTAATTGAGCATTATATAGCTTAATTTTATCATCCAATTCTCTCCAAGCAAGAGCGTCATTCTTTTCTTTCTCAACTTTTTTGAGTTGTGCTGAAACCTCTTTAAATATTGCCTCGAACTGACCAAGGTCTCTTTCTGCTCTTTCAAGTTCTTTAAGTGTAGCATCTTTCATTTCATCATATTTTTGAAGTCCGATGAGTTCTTCTATAAATTTCCTGCGTTCTTCTGCATTCATATGTGTTAATTCAACAATTTTTCCCTGCAAAACAAATTGATTGCTACCATCTGGATCAATATTTGCAGCAGCTAGTGCATTTAATATTTGTTGGCGTGTTGTTTTTTTTCCATTCATTTTATAGCCGCCACCTCCTCCTCGCTTTATGGTTCTAGTTATTTGAAAGGTATCTCCATCTCCGGGAAAAATCCTCTCTGAATTATCAAAATATATTGTGACACTCGCTCTTTGTGATGGATTTTTTCCTTTTGCGCCAGCAAAAATTAAATCTTCCAAACTCTTGGCTCTCATTGTTTTTTTGCTCAGTCTACCGAGTGCAAAACATAAAGCATCTATAATATTTGATTTTCCTGCACCATTTGGACCAACGATACAAGTAAAACCACTAGATAGATTAATTGAAACTGTACGATCTCCAAATGATTTAAACCCTGTCATTGAAATTTTTTTAATATATGTCATGGTAAGATTTCAAATAAACATTTTATTTAAGATAATTGAGGAATTTCTTTTATATAAAACAAAGTTTTTGGATTTTTTAAATTTATTACATTTAAGTTAAAAGTGAAATAATACATGAGATGTTATAGCTGTATCAAAATTTTTTGTTTCTATTAAATGAAATCTTTATTCATGTATAGGAAATAAATTTAAAATATTAAAAATTAAATAGTGAATCAATTGCTAATTTTAGGTTATAAGGAGATATCGACAAGAAAAAGAGATCATTTTCTCTTAAAAATTCTATATTTAGAGGCATGTTATTAAATTTGTTTTTATAGGACAATGTCAATATTCCTATTTTATATAAATCATTTAAAAGAGAATAGTATTCATCAATAAACTTTTCTTGTTCAATGGATTCGCATGCAAGAAAGTATAATTCTCTCAATTCATAATTATTAATATAATATTTTGTAGAATTAAGAAAATAACTCGTGAGATTATCTAAAAATAATGTTGCTAAAATGCCACTATTAGATAAATAATCTAAGATTTCAAACTCATCCCAGTTTTGAAGTAGACCAAAATGATTGCCAATTAAATTATAAATCTCAGAAAGACCCAGATTAAAATCTTTTACTAATGTTGGATAAAGAATTTTTAAAATATTAATTCCTTTTCCGGGTACAGGGACATGATGCTCAAAAATTAAATCCGTTATAAATTGAATTAATTCATTATCAATGTGCTTGCCAAAAGTTAGCAGTGCTCTTTGTTTTAATATCTCATAAAGTTCATTATATTCATAGAATTTTAATTTTATTTGTAAATCAAAGGAATTAAAAAATTCAATAAAAGAAGGAGATAATGCCGTATTTATTGTTGAGATCATATTATAATGGGAGTCTTTTCCATATTGAAGGATTTTTTTATAGAATTCTGGGATTGAATGTTCTACATTTGTAAAAAAAAAGAGATAATTGATTTTAAATTTCTTACAAGCTAACTTAAAAAAATTCCATAAATCATGAATTTTTAAGTTCCAGAGGTTTTTTAAATCAAATTGAAAATCAACCAGATTAAAAATCTTAGTAATGATAGTTATTAATAATTCTTCTATTGATTTCCCTTGACAATCCACTTTTATTGTTCGAATATCATTAAAAATATATTCTTTT
Source organism: uncultured archaeon (assembly GCA_964538145.1). Taxonomy (GTDB): domain Archaea; phylum Asgardarchaeota; class Lokiarchaeia; order Sigyniarchaeales; family SOKP01; genus SOKP01. The sequence continues at coordinate 57,942 of CAZIEC010000001.1, read as the reverse complement.
TTACTTAAATCTGTTATAGCTTTATTGATCATAACTTTTTTTCCAATACCTTCTATACCTTGATATAATATATTCATACTAAAGTGATCTCTAAGGGAATCTTCAAGAAGAGAATGCAATTCTTTTATTTCTTTTTCTCGATATAAAACTTTTGGTGGAATAAAATCATTATCAAAAATGGCTCGAGGCCCTATGAAATTTTTATTGATACTTATTTCACTCATTATTTTTTATTTTAATTATTTTATTTGATTTTTCAAATTTTGTATTTAAACCCCACGGAGAGAGGGGTGAATAAAAATAAAAATAAGATAGAACTTTTTAAAAATTTTAAAATTTAGCTTAGCTGGTTAAAAGTATTGAGAATTTATATATCAATTATTTGTACCTTTATTTCATTTTTATCTATTTTTTCTTCTAGCCGAATTTCACGAAGTTTTTTAGGAAATTCTAAATCAATTGTTTTAACAACATATCCACTTTCATTGCCTGGTGCTTCATATATTTTTAATTTAGAAGGGCTTATAAATCCCGATTTAAAGGTTATAATCTTACTTTTTCCAATAAAAGTTCTATTAAAAAAAGAACCTAAAGTATTGCATGCTGCTAAAGGGACTCTATTTTCAAGAGCTCTAGCTTTAAGATATATCTCCCAATTTTCCATTCCCTCTTCTCTAATTTGTGTTGGAGAAAATAAAATTTCTGCACCATTTTCCACAGCTAATCGGGGAGTTTCAAAAAAAGCCATATCAAAGCAAATTAAAATTGAAAATGTGAAAGCTTTGGTTTTAAATATATTGAGTTCTGTTGAAGGTTCAAAAAATTCTTTTTCATATGCATATAAATGGATTTTGTCTTGACGACCAAGTTCTTCACCATCTTCACTAAATAAATAGCTTGTAATTCTCATTTTATGATTTCTTTTTTCCCAAATTGCACCAGAAATTATATTAATCCCAAAATCTTTAGCTATAGATTTTATGAATTTATAATCTTCCCCTCTCTCTTGTTGAATGCTTCTAGAAATATCTTTAGAGAGAGGGACCCATCTTTCTGGTAAACAAAAAATATCGCATTCCTGAGAATTATTTAGAACCTGAGAGATTAGAGATTTAATTTCAGAATAACATTCCTTTCGGTTTGAATGTACTTGAGGTTGAATACAAGCAATTGTTATTGCCATGATAATGAGAAATTAATTCAGTTATTTAAGTTTTGAACAATTGGAATGATTTCTTCAAGATTATAAATCTCATAATCCGGATGTAGTTCCTTATTTAAACTAATTTTGGAAAGATTTTTATCATGCTTTCCGCCTCGATGAATGTAAATTGAAATTATGTTATTCATTTTAGCCGGAATAATATCTTTTTCTAAATTATCTCCTACATATATCATTTCATCATATTTAATATTAAATTTTTTTAAACAATAGTCAAAAAGACGGGGATTTGGCTTTCTTACTCCGATTTCATCAGAAATAATAATATGATCTACGAGATGTATTAAGTTTAACCGAATAATTTTCTCATATTGTTTTACAGGAAGACCATCACTAATTATTGCAATTTTAAGATTCATTTCTTTAAGTTTCTTAAAGCTAGGTTCAACGTCATCATATAATTTAATTGATTTTATTTTTTCCTTATGATATGCAATTACCGCTGCAGCGATATATTGGTATTGTTCACTTAAAGGAATGGAAATGTTTTCCAGTTCATTCAACCTTCTTAAAAAGAAATCAAAATGTCGTGATGAATTAGAACCATATTCCTGAACTACTTCTTGTAACAATTTTATGCCTTCGTCTTTATTAATATCTAATCCCAATCTAATCATTGCTTCAAGACCTTTTACTCTTGCATTTTCAGATAATTTAGTTGAATTGAACAAGCAATCATCAAGGTCGAATCCTACAATTTTTACATGAACCATATTTTTACGGGAGTTTTTTATGAGATAAATTTATTTATATAAAATAATATAATATCAATAATATTATAAGGATGCTTTAAAAAATAACGCTTTGTCAATGTTTTAATTAAAAGTAATGGAGATATAATCATTGAGAACAATAGTTACTTTATCATACTTTCATAGAAAAATAGGCCCCGTTGTTTTTTATTCTTATCCAGAGTATGAGTTAGATGAACAATTATCAAAGAGAATTGCTAATATAATGGATCAAACTGTTAGTGAAGGATTTTTCACTCATTCTTTTGAGAATCGTATTTCAATGAATTATTATTTTGAGATATCTTCTGAATGGGCAAGAGGAAATAAAGAAATGTTAATGGTTTCGATAATCGTAGATCGTCAAGTATCTCCTGAAATTGAAAGAGAAATCCTTAATCTATGTAAAGATTTTTCTGATAAACTTAGATCCAATGAAGATATTTATACAGCATTTTATATTAATGATGTAAATAATTTAGAGGATGAAGATAAAGAAAGAATTTTTAAAAACAATTCTCTTGTTAAACTTTGGGTGAAAGAACTTTATTGGGCAGCATTAGAAGATACAAGAGAAAAGAGTGAAGAGGAGAAAATAGCCGCATTATTAAAGGAAGAACATATTTTCAAGACAATGAAAAAATTATCTAAAGGACCAATTTCTTTAGAAGAATTAAAAGAATGGTTTGATACAAACTTTCCCGATGTTAGTTTTCAAGAATTGATGGATACGCTTGTTGAAAAACAATTGATATTTATTAACCAGATTGGAATTGTTGAGAAATATGTTCTTTTATTAAAAGAAGTTAATGCTGAAAGAATTCCTCCCGATAGTGTTATTGAATTCATTGAAGAATCTCCTGATCAAGTTGAAAAAGGATTAATAGATATTTTATTACCAAGAGTTCAAGAATATTTCAGCATGTATGAAAATAAGACTGAAGAAGAATTGGAAAAAGATAGTTATATTTTATTCCAAATCATATCCGATCCTCGAATGTATAATGTTCTTTCAGAATTACGTAATGGATTAATTCCTAAGAACAAATTACCAAATTTAGTTTCTAAAAGAACTCTTGACCATTTAAATTCAAATTTAAATTTCTTAAAAAAACACGATATCATAGAAGAAATTCCATACAAGGGAGATATATATATTGTATTAAAAACTAACATTCAAATAACTACTGCTTTTCCAGAATATTTAAGAAAACTACTCCCTAAGGAAACTAAACCCGTTGTAGCAGAAAAATATGATCCTAAACAATTTTAAAACATTTCATATCTTTATAAATGAAATTAAATAATAGAAAATTGAAAGATATAAAGTTTCTTATTGGAAATAGAGGTTTAGAAATATTATTAGCCATAAAAAAAGGAGCATATGATAATAATACAATTCAAATTTTTTCTGGTATGTCTTTAAAATGCATAAAAGGAAGAATGCCAATACTTTTAGAATTAAACCTCATAAAAAAAGTTAAAAAAAGATATCACTTAACAAATCAAGGCGTTTCTTTTTTAGAAGAGATTAATGAGCACTTCTAAGATTCTATTTTTAATTTCAGATTGGGGCGACATTATCATAGCTATGAGCAATAGCTCAAATTGTCATATATTCATCATTAATTAAGATAGTAATTAATTAATATTATATATTAATTATGCTTTTTTCTTGTAAAATTTCTTCTCGTAATATCCAGGCTTTTTAAACCCACCACATTCATTGATTAATCTTTTTAATCCATCCTTCTCTTGAGTTATTCTAAAATATAATTCGTCATAAAAATCTTTTGTTATTTCATTTCTTTTTAATAAAAAATCTAAAATTTCAACAGCTTCTTTATTATTTGAACATCTTCTTATAAAATCTATTACTCCAGGATTGGAAAGATTTTCTTCATAAAAATTTCTTTTTATTGTAGTGTTACCATTCATATTTTTTTGAAGATTAGAGACAACTCCTTCAATTTTTATCATTTTTTCCTTATTCTTAATTTCCTTCATTAAATGAGGATAAAATTCTTCTAATTCTTTCTCATCATATAATACATGAAGACCATTTTTCTTAATTACTGTAGGTTTTTTACTATCTTTATTTTCATCCTCTTGTTTTGCGTTCATTATTTAAACATTTTTTAAGATATTAATTAAATCTATAAGTTATCTGTTATTTGAATAATCCAATTTTAATAATAAAATCTTGCCCATAAAATGAAAGTTCTTATTACAGATAAAATCCATAAAAATGCATTGGAATTATTTGAAAAAAATGGAATTGAATATGTAAATCGATTCAACATCTCACAAACAGAATTAAAAAAAGAAATTGAAGATTTCGATGCAATTATCGTTCGATCTCGGACAAAGCTAACTGCAGATATTTTAGAAAAAGCAAAAAAGTTAAAAGTAATAGGAAGAGCTGGAAAAGGATTGGATAATATCGACTTAAAAAAAGCAAAAGAATTAAATATTAAAGTAATTAATACACCTAAAGCTCCTGCTGTTTCTGTTGCTGAATTGACTTTTGGGCTAATTATTTGCTTAGCTCGCCACATTATTAAAGCAGATAAAACCACTCATTGTGGCCAATGGTGTAAAAATGAATACATGGGCTTTGTTTTGAGTGGAAAAAAGTTGGGTATCATTGGATTTGGAAATATTGGTGAAGAAGTAGCAAAAAGAGCTAAAGCTTTTGACATGATTATTGGAGTTTTTGATAACGATAAAAATGCAATTAAAAAGGCAAACGATTTAGGATATTTTGTTTATGAAACTTTAGAAGATTTGGTTGTAGATTCCCAAATCATTACGCTACATGTGCCGGCAAGTGATGAAAATAAAAATATCATTAATAAATCTATAATTGATTTAATGCAAAAAGACACGATATTTATAAATACGGCAAGAGGAGATCTTGTTGATGAAAATGCATTAATAATTGCTTTAAAACAAAAAAAAATTAAGGGCGTGGCTTTAGATGTTTTTAAAAATGAACCAAAAGTTGAACAAGAATTATGTAATTGTGAAGAAAATTTGATTTTAACCCCCCATATTGGAAGCCAAACTATAGAAACCCAAATATATGCAAGTACCAGCATTGCCAAAAAAATAATAAAATATTTAGAAGGGTACAAAAGAATAGAAGAAAAAGGTAAAATTAATTAATTTTTCAAAATTTTAGTAATTTAATTACTATAAATTAAGATGAAGATGAAGTCTGGATATAGTTATGTAAAAGAGACGTTTGAAAAACATGAGACAGGATATCAAACGGTTCATTGGAAAAGGGGAATTGAATTTAGAAAGGGACACTCCATTGAGAGAGTTGAAAGACCAACAAAGATATATCGTGCCAGAGAACTTGGATACAAGGCAAAGCAAGGATATGTAGTTGTAAGAGTAAGAGTTAGAAAAGGCGGCATGCACAAAGTGAGACCAAAAAGAGGAAGAAAACCCCGTGCCATGGGTGTTTCAAAATACACACCAGGAAAAAATTTAAGATGGGTTGCAGAAGAACGTGCACAAAAAAAATATCCTAATTTAGAAGTCTTGAATAGTTATAAAGTATATGCTGATGGAAAGAATTGGTATTATGAAGTAATTTTAGTGGATCCTCATCATCCAGTAATTAAATCAGATCCTAAAATAAATTGGATTTGTAGATCCGCCAATAAAAAGAGGGTTTTTAGGGGATTAACTTCTGCTGGTAAAAAAGCAAGAGGTTTAAGAAAAAAAGGATGGGGATCAGAAAAAACACGCCCAAGTATTCGAGCAAATAAGGGTCGTGGAAAATAATTTTTTATAAAATTAAAATTCCTTTTATATTGCTTTTTTTAAAAAGAAAGAAAAAAAAGATATTTATAACTTGTTAACAGAAATAGTCATTCCGCCATCCAATATCAAATTTTGTCCCGTCATATAATCAGCCATTGGTGAAGCTAAGAATAAAGCCAATTCTGCCACCCATCTTGCTTCTCCAATTCTATTAATGGGTAACTTAACACCTCTAGATTTAAGAAATTGACGGATCAGATTTGGATCATTTTTATATATTGGCGTGAGAAAAACTCCTGGTGAAATTGCATTTACTGTAATGTCACTTGCGCCCAATTCTAACGCCCATAATTTTGTAAAAGCGATTACTGCAGCTTTACTCACGCTATATATTCCGATGAATGGATTAATCCCATTATTTGTTCCAGCACAAGAAGCAATGTTTATTATTTTTGCTCTAACAGGTTTAAATTGTCTTTGACCTTTCATTTTTCTAAAAAATGCCTTGGTAACATTCCACATTCCTTTAACATTTACAGCCATTACTTTATCATAAATCTCTTCTGAGGCGGATAGTGATTTGTATGCTCCACCATCAATGCCAGCATTATTTATCAACACAAAGACATTGTCAAATTTGTTAAAAACCTCTTTTGCCATTTGCTTTACTTCGCTTGATTTTGAAATATCTGCTTTTACTAATAGAATGTCTGTATCCGATTCCTCTAATACTAATTTTTTGGTTTCATTTAAACCATCCATATTAATATCATTTAGTGCCAATGATGCCCCCCTTTTAGCAAATTGAATTGCCATTTCACGCCCAAAACCGCTTCCAGCACCAGTAA
>CAZIEC010000001.1:46325-51264 GCA_964538145.1 uncultured archaeon | reverse complement strand
CTTTTAGCAAATTGAATTGCCATTTCACGCCCAAAACCGCTTCCAGCACCAGTAATTAGAACAACTTTATTTTCCAAAAATCTTTCATTAATTGACATCCTTTAATCAAGATTTTTTATTTAATTCTTTTATATTTATTTTTAAGTATGATGATAAAGGAAATAAAAAGTATTTTATTCATTTAAGGGTTTATCCAAAAAGACCCTTACTCTTTTTATAAAGTCCGATAACTTTCATTGCAGGTGGAGTTTCAAAGGCTATGTCTACATCTATTACTGATGGTTTACCGGAATCAATGGCACGTTGTAATGCTGGCTTAATTTCTTCCGGATCCTTGATTTTTTCGCCGTAACAACCAAAACCTTCAGCTATTTTTGCATAATTTATCGGAGGAAAATCAACATCGCAATATCTTTTTCCTAAATTATTTTTTTGATTACTTTTAATCATCCCCCAAGCAGAGTTATTTGCTACGACAATTATTATGGGTAAATTTAATCTTACAGCAGTTTCTAATTCTTGAACATTGAACATAAAACTACCATCACCCGTTAAGCAGAGAACCAGTTTATCTGGTTTAGCCAATTTTACACTAATAGCATATGGTATCCCTATGCCTAAATGACCCATTGATATTGGATAAAAGGTAGATCTTGGAGGACGTGGTTTATAATTTATATACTTGAATGTAAAAACAACTATATCTCCTCCATCCAAAACTAGCTGAGCGTCATTAGGAATGAAATCTAATACTTCAAATGCCAATCTCTCAGGTTTCATTGGCATTTTTTTAGATTTTAATAGAACTTCTATCTGCTTAATATCTCTTTTTTTTATTTCTTGAAGATAATTATTCCATTCTGACCATTGTGTTATTTTTTGTTTTGGCAAGTTTTTCTCCATTTCTTCTAGTAATTGTAAAATGACTGCTTTACAATCTCCAATGATGCTCACTTCAGCGGGCCTATTTTTTCCGATTTCACTTGGATCAATGTCCACTTGAATTATTTTTTGATTCGGGTTCCATATTGGGGCTGCACCATATAGTATAGAATAATCCCATTTACAACCGAGTGAAAGTACTACATCTGCTTCTGAAGCTGCTGTCCTATATGCATTAGATATTAAATAGGAGTCAAGAAAAGTTTTATGACTGCTATTAATTGAACCAATACCATTTATTGTTGTTCCTGCAGGAATGGAATATGTCTCTGATAATTTAATCAATTCATTTGATGCTTCTGATGCTATTGCACCTCCCCCTGCTACGATTATTGGCTTTTCAGCTGTTTTTAGCACTTCTATTGCTTTTTTTATATCTTCAGGATTTCCATAAGGCCTTCTTTGAGGGCGGTATTTTTCAGGTTCTACAATTTTCTTGAGATCTTCTTCTGATGCTTTTCTTACAAGAGCAGTTTCTCGAAATTCTAAATAAACGGGCCCTCTTCTTCCAGATAAAGCAAGTTTAAAAGCCCGTTGGATGGCTTTTGGAATCTCATTTGGTTCTTCCACTTGTATTTGAGCTTTTGTTATCGGTCTCATTAGGGCAATCTGGTCCACACCACCTTGTAAAATTCCCGTATCTTCAAACATTCGTCCTATTTGAGCTCCAATTACAATTAATGGAATTGAGTCCGAATTTGCTGCAGCTACAGCAGGGACAAGGTGAGTTACACCTGGTCCAAGAGTTCCCATACATACACCAATATTGCCAGTTGCTCGTGCCCAAGCATCTGCCATGTGCCCTCCTGCTTGCTCGTGTCTCACCATTATTGTATCTATTCCTGCTTCACGCCCCCATCGATGAATGGCATCATATATTCTAAGCAATTCTCCGCCTACAAGGCCAAAGATCTTCGATACCCCTTCATTTAAAAGGCATTTTACGACTAAATCTCCACCATCTAATTTTTCTTGAGACATATTAAACATTATAAAAGAGAATAAAAAAATTTTATTAAAAAGTTGTAAATTTATAACTTTACATGTTTAAACTTTTTTCTTAACCTTTAAAATTTTAAAATTATATGATAAAGGTAATCGTTTTTTATTAAATACTCAATTTTACACGATTTAAAATTGAATTAGTTCGAGATAGAAACCAATTAAGTCTTTAGTATCAAGAAAATAGAATGAGACTTTTTTGCCTACATTTCCTCTTTGAACAACTCCAACATTAAAATTCTCCTTTAAAAAATTAATAATTGTTTCAGCATTTTTAACGTAAATTCCTAAATGATGCATTCCTATATCCCCATTTCTAAGGCAATCCAAGTACAAATGATCCCCATCTGATTCTCCAACTTCTATTATTTCCAATTGAATGTTATTCCAATCTTGTACAATTTTTTTGAGTTTAAAATGAACTTCCTTTTCTTTATATATGGCTGTGCTTTGTTGTTCTACAATTTGTAATTCTTTATCTAATCCTAAAAGATTTTCAAAAAATCTCTTACTTTTTTTAATATCTTTTACTAAAATTCCAATTTGATTGAATTTAGTTAATTTTATTTCATTCATTTTTAATTCTCTCATAATTTTAATTATTTTACAAAAGGAGCAAAATCTAATGGCCCTGTAGGTTTACTTAAAGGAAAATCCCCGTTAATTATTAATTTTTTTAGTTCATTAGCAAGCTTAATTGCACCATATCGATCAGATTGCCTTAACACGACAGGCACATCCTTTCCTTCAAATTTTATTGATTTCATATCTATATAAAATGCTTTAGGGCATAGAGTAACACATGTTCCACAATTAAAACATCTCGTTCTGTCAATATGAGATATTTTATCATCCTTTATTACAAATGCATTTGTAGGACATTTATCGAGGATTTTGCATTTAATACAATCTTTACACTCATTCTTATTAAAATGCATTTTAAAATTGTTATCCCATACATCTCCATAAGTAATTTCTCCTACTTTTTCTCTTCCTACAAGACTTAAAATTGTTAGTGGTACATCATGATCAGATTTAACTAAATTATTAAAGATTTTCTCGTTCAAAATAGGTATTGGTACAGCAATGCTGCATATTGGTTCTAATCCGTAGGAAGTCTTAAAGGCACCCATATATTCAGGTTTCATTCCCATCAATGGTGCAATCGTCATCATATTAGGTTTTCCTATATAGTTTCTTGTTCCGGGACCAACCAAATATCCTAATTGACCATTTACTAATAATGTGGAACCAACACCTAAGGTTAAAAATTCAGGATCATTCTGAAAAGGATTCAGGGCACCACATCCAGAAAAAGTTATCTGCGATTTGTTTGGTTTAAATGGAAGTGAAGAAAAAATTGTATTTATCTCACGATCTTCACAGTTTATCATGGCATTGTAGTTTTTTATTGCTTGTCGTGTTCCCATCATTTTTGCAAATTGCATGTCTTCTAAAGTCATTTCTTTACAAATCTGTTCTCCTTCACTACTTTTTGCAATTATTTCTACTGCTTTTCCTTCTACTAAATCTCTAAACAAGAGTCCGCCGCAATATCTTTTTATTGTATTACTTTGTGCCGTACCATATACTATTAAATCAACAATACCAAGATATTCATTAGGACAAGGTCCAGGATATGTTGGAATTCCATTAATCATGACTTCTGTGAACTTTCTCAATGTTTTAGGTGGAGCTAATCTAAATGAAAGTATGCTCATGATACCGCTCATTAATGCCTTTGTAGCGGTTGTAATCACATCAATATCTTCGAATTTTAATTTTTCACCTGATGAAATTTGATCTATGAATTCTTGAGCCGTTAAAACATTAACCGTGCCATTTTTAATTTTTTTGTTTATGTCAGAAAGTTTCCTTTTTTTAACCATATTAATCACGAATGGTAAGAGAAGAACTAATTCTAAAAAAATATCATATAATAAAATTTTTTTTGTTTAAAGGATATTCTTAAAGAAAATTAAATGATTTAATATTAGTTTTGTTTAATGTCATATTTCGAAACTCGATTAAAAATCAAGTCTAATAATAATGGTGAAATTGAAAGAAAATTATCCATATATGAAGAGATAGGAGTTAAAAACATTTTTCTTGAATTTATTGAATCTGATAATTTATTAAACTTTAAGCGTATTAGAGACTTAAATTTAAATTCTAAAATGAAGATTTATTATCGCTTAACATTACTCCCAAAAAATATTGATGATTTAAGAAAGAAGCTAAAAAAATATCAAAATTTAGATGGAATTATTGTTGTAGAATCCAATGATAAGAAGATTCGCGCATTTGCAGCGAAGGATTCTCGCGTAGATCTTATTTCTTTATCAAACATTCAAATGGTTAAGGAATTAACTTACGGGCTGATTTCATTAACAAAAGGAAACAATTCATTTATTGAATTTTCATTATCACCAATTTTAAAATCTAATAGATTTGAACAATCTAAATATTTAAGAGCTTTGTATAAAGCAATCCAGAAAATCTTAAAATTGAAAGGAAATTATATTTTTTGTGGCAATTTTGATAATATTTATGATTTTCGCCATCCAAGAGCATTAGCAAGTGTTTGCCACACCCTATTAGGTATGTCTTTAAATTCCGCTAAAAAAGGGTTTAGAGAAAATGTAAAATTACTTCTTCAAAGGGCAAGAAATCGCAGGGATGAACTTTATTTTGAATCTGGAGTGAGATTTATAAGAAAGGAGGATGATAATGGTTAAACGAGAAAGACATAGATATATTTTATTTAAGCTCATTAGAGAAGAAAAAATTGACATTAAACCAAAAGCATTTTTAAAGGAGATTTGGAAAACTATTTGGTATTATTTTGGAATGAAAGAAGCTAATAAAATTGGTTTATGGCTTATTGAGTTAAATCTTAAAGAAAATTACGGCATTGTTCGATGTTCTCACCTTTCAAAAGAATTTATAATCACTGCTTTAACTTTAATTAAAGAAATTTCAGGAGAAAGAATGA
>CAZIEC010000001.1:29449-46225 GCA_964538145.1 uncultured archaeon | reverse complement strand
TACTGAGATTGAATTAATTGATATAAAAAATTTTTTCGAAGGTTATCTTAAACTTAAAAGGAGTTATTTTACAAGTTTGACTAAGGCAGTGAAGATTTCTAAAAAATATTCTGTAATAAAAGGGATTGAAAAAGTATTTAGCCCCAATCAAGAAGATTGGACCATTAATCCTTGGTTATTATTGTTAATAAAAGATGACGAGAAAGAAAATCCATTTTGGCTACTTTTCTTGAGAGAAAAGGATTTATCTGGTGAATTAGTCGCTATTGGACCTCAAGAATTCGTAACTTATATCATAAATGATGTAGAAGGTAAAAAAGAATTGAAACGATTATTAAACTATATCATTACTTACTTAAATAAATTTGAATGTATAATTATGATTCCTAATTTTCTTTTATAATTAACCATTTAGACTTATTTATTTATTCATTTAGAAAGGAAAAAAGATGAAAAGATTAAAATATTACAATTAATTATTAAATAGCATTATAGAAACAAGGCTGGAAGAACGTGAAAACAAGAGATCGAAAGATGGTTCTTTATCATGTGATTCTTATCCTAATCTTTAATTTCGTTCTAATTTCCACTTTTGTCAATGGATTTGCAGAGCCCATACAACCTCCTTTTGGAACAATGCCAACAATAGACGGTGAAATAGACGAAAATGGAAAAGAGTGGGATGATGCCCTTAAGATGAGAATTTTTCTATATCAAAACTTATCTGCACCTGAAAATGGATTACCAATAGATTTATGGATTAAACAAAATGATGCAAAATTATTCTTTGCCATTCAATTTGAATTAGAACAACATTCTTCAAGTGAATTTGACCATGAGTTCATAGGAATATTGATATCTGAAAGTGAATCAAATAAAACGGAAGATTTTACCGACTTTAGGGTTGTCCAATTCACAAATATAAGCACGGGACAATATAATTATCGAGATTACCATATTAATAATTCCTTGTATGTGTTAGATGTTAATCAATCTGGAGAGGGGGCTGCTAAGCTAAAAGGAGATATAATTACTTATGAGTTTTCAATAAATCTAGATAATTACGAAGATTATCCGGAAGATGTGTTCTTAGATTATCTGAATAGTTATGCTTTTAAGATCATATTTGGAAAAATAAATCAATATCCGGCAGGTTTTCTACTAAGTAATATCATCGTTATCAAAATTCAATACCCCCCATTAAATCCGCCAATTGTTTTAACGGAACTGCTTTTTATCATTTTTGAGATATTAATATTTGGGCTTATTTGCGTTTTATTTTTGGTGTATGTGTATAAGATCTCTAAATTAAAGCTTAAAATCAAGAGGTTTAAAGTTTAAGATGTCTACTAAATCCAAATTACCTGCAAAAAAAAAGAAGAATAAAATAAATACAACAAAAAGAAATAATTTTAATGAACTTCACGCTTATAAAACTGTTATTAAGTCGACAATTTTGGGGGGGATTTTTCTTGTTTTTTCAATTATTTTCAATAATAACCTCATCTCATTAGCCCTCTTTATCGAATCAATAGGTAGCTTTCTTGATTTAGTCATAAAAATAATTACAATTTTGCTATTTTTTATTTTTATGGTTATAAGTATAGGGAATTATAAAGAACTAATTGGAAATCCTATGAATTTTAAAGATCTTTTATTAGTATTTATTCTTTCTTTAATTCAAGGTTTTAGGGATCCTATTGTTTTAGGATTTACATTTATTGGATTACTCATTATTATATTTTATTTATATGCGGTACAGGAGTTTTAATAACATTTTTCCTTAATCCCATGACAAATGATTTTCTTTTTATAGGACATCGGGGTACGAGAGTAGAATACGATGAAAACACTATTGAAGCATTTAAGAAAGCTATTGATTTTGGCGCTAATTATATAGAATTTGATGTTCATCCTACTAGAGATAATCAAATTATTGTCATCCATGATAAAACTTTAGATCGAACGACAAATGGTTCTGGTTTAGTTAAAGATTTATTATACTCCGAAATTAGTAAAGTTAAAACTGTTAAAACAAATAAAAACATCCCTCTCCTTTCTCAGATATTTAATGAATTTAATGAAACTGTTAATTACATGATCGAGTTAAAAGAATTAGGTATTGAGAATGAAGTGATAAATATAGTTAAAAAATTTAACTTATTAGAAAGGTGTGTAATCAGTTCAAGGAATTTAAATCAATTAAAAAATTTAAGAGAAAAATTTTCAAATATTAGAACTTGTTATAACATTACAAAAGGTATCGGCTTAACGCTTAATGAATTTTTAAGCCAAGAGGTTCAAAATTTAAGTACACATATAGATTTTATCAGCTTAAATTCTTCTTTAATTTCTGAAAAATTCATTAAACATTGTTTAAATTATAATTTAATCCCTTTATCTTGGGATTTCTTGAAATATGATGACCCATTATTAAAAATAAAATCCCTTATAAAAATCGGGATAAAGGGAATATTATTTGATAATTATCGTAATATTAAAATAATTAAAAATTGGTTAAAAAATGATTACAAACTTAATCTTGAATAATAGAAGTCCCTGAGGGAAGATACAATAATAACTCGTCCATATCAAGAAATTTTAACCATTTTCTTTTAGAAGCATCTAATTTTTCATGAAATTTATTAAGTACTTCTTTTGCTAATTTCCCCTTGGTCAAACCATTTTTAGTAGGAGTGATTATTATGATGAGGGGAGTTTGACTTCTTATGGCTGTAGGAGGTCCGCATAATACTCTAGGTAAAAAAATTGTTTTATCTGGTTCTAAATCATCTTTAAATTCTTCAAAGTAAATTCCAATAGCGAGTTCCGTTTTCGCATCTCTTATAAAATTTTTTTTCCCCATTATCATGAAGGACCCTTTCGGGAGATATTCACCTGAAGGAGGTGATTTTGAGACTTGATTTGGTTTAACATAAAAAACATCCACAACACCCCAATTTTCTTTCCAAGCTCTAGAATAACTAGCAACAAAATCGGCAGCCTCCTTAATAGTAGATTGAGGAATTTCTTTTTTTTCAGGATTCTTGATAACAACTAAGGGAGAACCAGGAAAATTAGTATGAAAAACAAGATCATCTTTTTCTAAATATCTTTTAAAAATTAATTCATTTGTAGAAGCATCTCTCCCTCCAATTATCAGAAAACCATCAGAAGAATGAAACCAATGGAATTTTTCATACCATTTTTTTTTTGGTTTTTTTATTAAGTGAAATTTTTCGACTACTTGCGTATCCTTTTCTTTTAAAAGTTTTTCAATCTTCTTTTTTGTCTCTAAAATTGCATCAATAGTTCCTTTAATTTTTTTTTCTGCTTTTTTACCTTTTGAATAAATTTTATTAGCATTCTCTCCAACACTATCATGTAAATTAAGAAGAATTTCATTATTGTCTACTTTGATTACCAATTGCCTTGTTTGGGGAATAATTCTCTCAAAAAAAAATAAATCTTCGAAATTTTCTTTTTTCGCAGAAATTAATTTATTATTAATCTCTTGCCATGAATATCCTTTTTTCTTTGCTTCTAGAATAACATTAAACAATTTTTGTAATTTATTAAAATTGGCATATATAAAATCTCCGAGAATGTAATATTTTTCTTTTTTATTTTTTAATTCTTCTAAATATTCTTCTTGATTTTTAAGAACTTTTTGAAGAGATTGGATCTTCTGGTCAATCTCGCTTATATTAGAATCATTTTTATGTGAAAATTTTTTTGAATAAAAAACATCAACTGCTTTATTAAAAGTCTCATAATACTTTCTGTCATACTCCTTGAAAAGAAGTAAATCAAAAGGAACAACCGCAATTTCTTCATTATTTTCATCTAAAATAATTTGGGGTTTTAATTCACCAAACATTAATTGATTTCTTAAATTTTTTAAAGATGTATATAATTTTTCAAGCTGTTTTTCATTTAAATCAATTCCTTTTAATTTTTTATCGATTTGTGCTCTTAAACATAATTCTTCACTATACATTCCTGAAACTCCTACATTTCTAGCAATTAACCTTACAATTTCATCATTTTTTTCCTTAATCGTTTTATAAAAAGCTTCTTTATTGATAGTTAAAAAATTTAAGCCCCTTGATGGGGGAAATTCATAAGTTTTATTCGCTAAAACCTTTCTATCCTTAAAAATTTTATAAGATCGTGCAACTTTTATCTTATTATTTGGACTTAATAGTAAGTAATTGCCTTTGTTAAAAAGCTCTATAATAAATTTCCATGTTTCATTTTCATAGCCTTCTAATTCAATAACTATAATTCTATCAAAATCATGTTGAGAAATTGAGAGAATTTTTTTATTTTTTAGAAATTTTCTTAGGGATAATGTAAATTGATTAGGATATTTTGGAACTGGATAATTAAATTCAGTAATATTTACTCTTGAGTCATCTTGGATCATTAAATTAATTTTACCTTTTTTTTTAGTAGAGATTTTAATTAGGAGAAGATCTTCAATTTCATAGACATTTTCAATGAATCCTTCAGTTATGATTTCATTTAATTCCCTCACAATAATAAAAACTTCAAAATTAGAAAATTTTTCTTGTTTTTTCATCGCTCTTTTAAAATTGATTAAAAATTATAGTATTGCTTTGATTTTCAAGCATTTATGAATTAAGCTAGAATAATGATTTTTATAATAAATATAATATTATATTTATAATATGGTTAGGAAAGGAAAACGTACCAAAAAAATAAATATCAAAAAAGAACGCCAAAAATTAATTAAAGAAAGGTTAAAGAAATTAGAAAAAGAAGATATCCAAGTTGATAAAAAAAGTTTAAAAGAAATCGATATTCGTTTAGAAAAAGAGACAAAGTTATATTGGATAAGAGCCCTTACTGGTGTACTGAGTGGATTTATTGGACGAATTATTGGTTTGATTGGTTGGAGCCTTTTTATTTGGATGCTTTGTTTTTGGTTCATTACTCCTTTTTTTGTGAGTTTTGTCATTTTAAAATATGAATATGATAAGGAGAAGTGGAATTGGAAAAATATTATAAAGCCAGGAATAGGAATTTTCTTCTTCTTATTCATGATTGTTGCGATTATAATTCACACGCTGCTAGCTTTCTTATAATGTTATTCTAAGACAATTCTTTGTTTTACTTTTTTTTCCATTTTATATCTGGGGCTAAAAGTTATCTCTTCTAATTTATAAATTCTATTACAATACACGCATTGAATTTTCAATGGTTTTTCTTCTAAAACAATAAATTCTGTATCAATGGGTTCGTTTTCAGAATTAGTAATACACGTTTTATTAACGCATAAAATAAGTTTTTTTATGACTTTAGGGATCTTTACTTTTTTTTTCTCGATAACTTTGTAATTTTCAATTAATGAAATTGTATTGTTTGGTGATAGAATGGAGATTTGTTGCATTTGAATCTCGTTTAAAAATACTCCTTCTATTTTAATTATATCTTTCTTTCCATATTTTTTAGAAGATACATTTATCCCTATAGTCATTAAATTTGGAGATTCATCGAGTCCAGTTAGATTTAGGATTGTCAGAGCATATCCCGCATCTATATGATCAATTACAGTCCCTTTTTTAATTTTATCTATTTTTAATTTTTCTTCCGACATCTCTAATGATAGTTTAAAATTTTTTAATTGAAAAGGTTTTTGATTAATTTATTAATCTTTTTTGATGGATTTTTTAATTTTTATAAAAAGAATAAAGAGATTATAAAAAGAACACTAGATAAAGATAAATTATAAGTCAAATTATCATCTATCTCTAAATCCAAATAATCAATTAGTCCTAATAATAATGCCCCTATTAGGGGTATAATAAAAATATATAATACGGATATGTGAATGCTACCTTGCAAAAGCAAGAGACATATAATTCCAGAAAAGTATCCCGAAGCAATTCCAGCAGTTAATCCAACATACGTTTTATTCGAGTTTCTTATCTTCTTTTTTCCAAATCGTCTACCTATTAAATTTGAACTAATATCTCCAAAAATCGAGATTGTCATGGATGTACATATGATTAATGGGCCAATTGGTTGAAATATTCCATAAATTATTATTATTGAAAAACATCCAATACTCATCGAAATATGAGGTCCTAAACGAAAATATTTTTCTTTTTCCTTTAAAATTCTATTTACAGGTTTTAGAGGAAATAGTTGTGGTTTTAGAATTCTTACAAAATCTGCTGTTAACAATCCAATTAACGAAATTCCTACTAGAAAAACCACTAAGTATTGAGTGAATATCATTTTATTTTCTTCCAAATTATAAAGCGTAAAAAAAAGTTTAGAAAAAATGGGAGGAAAATTTTGCAAGAAATAAATAAAAAAATTCTTAATTATCGATCCAAGAGTAAAATAGAAAAATATTATTCCTAGAACAACTAAATGGGATAGTTTTCGATAAATATCATATTTTAATGGAAATTCTTGATTTGAAAAGTTTAAGGGAGATTGTTTTTCTTTTAAACTTTTAAGACTCTTTTTTTTTTCTCTTTTTATTAAGAGATAAAATGTTAGAAAAAAAACGATAATAAAAATAATAATAAAAATATCAAAAGGAAAAATAATAAAATGTAAGGTCGTTACATTGAAACAATTAAGAAGAATCGTATTTATGGATAAACTGAATAATAAAGTTATAGAATTCGCTAAATTATTAATAAATGCCCCTTTGTCTTTATTTTTTCTTGCAACAAAAGTAATTTTTAAAAGGAAAAAGCCATATGCATAAAAGATTCCCAGAATTATCCAAGATAATATAGTCAATGACTTACAAACTCTAATTTATATTTTTACTCTTATTTATTATAATTTAATAAAATAAAAAATTTGAATAAAAAAAAGAAAGAAAAAATTAAAATTTTAGAGTTTTATATCATCAACTTTAGGCATGTCTGGAGAATTTAAAGCTTTGGATATTTCATCAGAGGGCAATTCATAATCAGTTAAATTCCCGCTTAAATATTCATCAAATGCAGAAATGTCAAAATACCCGTGACCGCTTAAATTAAAAACAATTACCTTTTTTTCATCATTTTCTTTTGCTATAAGAGCTTGATCGATCGCTTCTTTTATGGCGTGAGCAGACTCTGGAGCAGGTAAAATTCCTTCAGTTTTAGCAAATATTAAACCCGCCTTGATTACCTCTGTTTGATGATGCATTGTAACTGAGATTATTTTATGATTAAAAAGATTCGAAATTATGGGTGCAATTCCATGATATCTCAAGCCTCCCGCATGAATCGGGCTGGGAATGAATGAGTGCCCTAAAGTATGCATTTTAAGAACAGGGGCTTTTTTAGCAGAATCTCCATAATCCCATCTATATTCACCTTTACAAACAGATGGGCAAGCTCTTGGTTCGACCCCAACTATCTTTAGATTTGAAAGTTTCCCATTAAGCTTTTCTTTGATAAATGGTAAGGTAAATCCTGTAAAATTAGATCCTCCTCCCATGCAAGCAATTAATATGTCGGGCGCATCAATTCCTGCTTTATTAAGTTGAAGAATGGTTTCTTGGCCTATAATTGTTTGATGTAAACATACAAAATTAACAACACTTCCAAGTGAATATTTAATCGATTGATCTCTCATGCTATGTTCTAAAGCTTCAGAAATAGCAATACCTAAGCTTCCAGGATGGTTTGGATCCCTTGTTAGAAACATTTTTCCTGTTTCTGTTAGGTTTGATGGGCTTGGAAAAACTTTTGCCCCATAAGCTTTCATCAATACTTTTCTTCCAGGTTTTTGATCATAGCTTGCGCGAACCATATATACCGAACATTTAATGTTGAATAAGTTACAACCAAATGAGAGAGCAGACCCCCATTGTCCCGCTCCAGTCTCAGTAACTAGCTCTTTTACACCATCTTTTTGGGCATAAAAAGCTTGTGCTAAAGCAGTATTTGGTTTATGTGAACCTGTTGGTGACACTGATTCATTTTTATAAAAGATTTTTATTTTATCATTATTTAGATTCAATTCTTTTTCTAATCTTAGTGCTCTATGTAAAGGTGTTGGCCGATATGTTTTGGCATATATCTCTCTTAATTCTTTTGGAATTGGTATTAATGGTTCTTCAGAAAATTCTTGAATTGCGCATTCTTTTGGGAAAATTGAAAAAGCAATATCTGGAGTGATTGGTTTGCAATCAATGGGACTTAATAGTGGTGTTATTTTACCTGGCAAAAAAGGTAGAATATTAACCCATTCTTTAGGAATTTCATTAATATCCAAAAATATCCGATAATTATGCTCTTTTTTCATTATTTCCAACCAAATTATTATTTTATTTATAGATTTAGTTTCACTATTTAATTGAAAACCAAAAAAATTAGTGCTAAATACTGTAATAATAAATAAATTTTGTAATAGAAAATTAAGAGAAGAATTAAATAGAGAAAATGGTTTAAACCAATGCAAATCTTTTTATTGCCAACGCCAAGGCCAATTATTTATTATTTTTTTTCCAAATATGCTTTTAAAGATACACATTGTTTTAAACCATTGATTATGTAATTATTTTTATACCAGATCCTTTAAAAATATGTTGGTATTTTTAAAGGCTGACTATATTATTAAGATATTTTAAAATTAAGTTTTAAAAGCAAACGATTTTATAAAAAAAATCTCGATTAAAAAAATTTATTTCTATTCCTTTCATAAAAATTTTTTATTTTTTAAGAAGTAGGAAGCTAAAAGGATTTTTGAGCGAAACCTTTTTTTTGTTTTCTTTAAATTTAATAATCTTTATATAGTTTATTTCTAATAACAAAATAAGTTACCTATTTTCAAATATTTTAGCTAAGTTTTTAGCAGCAACTCTCATAACTGCAACAGTTTTCATCATTGTGTCAATTATAGTGCCTGCACATACAATTACTAACCGCCCAGCATTAGTAATGACTATATAACCATTTTCTGCTCGAACAATAATCTCACTCAAATCTTCTTGGAAAAGCGTTTTAATAGTAGAGCTTCCTGTCATTAATAAAGCACTTGCTAATCCACAAAATTGATCTCCATCAACTTGATACTGTGGAAGAGCTGAAAAAGCGATCTGATATCCTTCTAAACTGACAAGAGCTATGGCTTCAATATCTGCGTTAGATGTAATAAAGGTAATTTGGGGGCTAATTTTTTCTATATCTTCGGGCCTAATTCCCAAGTCTGCTCCAAATTCTATTTAAGTTCACCCTTATTTTGATTTATGTTTTTTAAAATAAAGGGATTTAATTAATAAATATTCATATAATATATTAATGAAGGTCTTTATTTTTTAATCTTTTTTTACTTAAATTAAATTTAATTTTTTATTGACATAAGAACTAAGGCAATAAATTATTTAACTTTTTATCTACATGTTAAGTTTATAACAGAAACTAATATATTTGCATTTAAAGAAATAACATATCGTATCTGATTTGTTTTATAAATAAAATTTTAATATTTGAATCTTATTAATAAATTAAAATTTTAATTTTCAATATTTAAAGATTAAATAAAATTTCAATTGATATAATGATAACTACAAGAGATTCCATTAAATACCAATTTTCTTTAATTTTTGGTTATTCTTCTCCTAAAGATCTGGTTGTAGGAGATATTATTGGCCCGAGAAAGTTAACTCGAAAATTAATTAGTTCATTGTCTAATGATGTTATTAATTATTTTAGATTATTTAATACTATTCTTCAAGATTATACCGGTTCTGAACTCTATGGCATCGAATTCGAGTTGGTTAATGTTGATGTTGAAAAATCAAGGACGAAAATCTTACCAAAATCCATGATTTTTGTTCCGGGTAAATTTAAAGAATGTGAAAGCTTACTTCTTGCATTGAAACCAGAGATTGGGTTTTTAGATTTTCATAAATCTAGGAAGTCATTGGATGAAATAAGCGAAAATTTTTATGAGATAGAAGAATTTATCATGCGTCCGGAACTATCTCATGATGATTCATTAAACCTATTAAAAAATTTTGCTTCTCGTTTTAGTAAAAAACTGTTTAGCGAGTTATATGAGGATAAATGGAGTAAGAAACTAAAAGGTATTAAAACTACAACTTCATTGGATAATAGTAATTTGACAAAATTAATTAAAATTAAAACCGATGTTAATATTCGCTGGAATGGGGGTTCTTATGAAATTCAATTTTTAAATCCTTCCTTTGAAAATTTATCAAAAAATCCCGGCATTATTTTAAATAAAATTCACCTCATCTATTTAATTTCAGAAACTAGTGCGTATCATATAGTAGATAAATGCTTGAAATTAGGGACTGATTTGATTAAGTTAGCTAATTTAAGCACGATAGATGAAATGATGGATGAAATTTTAACAATCATAATTCAAGTTATATTTCAAGAATTATCATCCCAACTTAAACCTTATTCTTCAATTCAAATTATTAATTACTTAAAAACCTTAATGGAAAATTTAAAGGCTCGAGTGAATCTTTTTATAAAAAATGCTTTAAATTTTACATCTAGTGGTGAAAGTGGAAACTTAAATTTCCTTTTAGAAATGTTAGAGAGCCATGTTAAGAAAGAATATCCTCATTTAGAGGAATTTGAAAAAAATTTATTAAAAACATTGATTAAAACGATAAAAAGAACAATTAAAATGTCAGAGAGAGTACGAGCGATAGAATTACAATCACCAATTAATTATTTTACTGAAGGAATAAGATTATGTTTTAAATTTATTCAAGAAGCCATACATACGTATTTATCTAGAAGATTATTACGGAGATTACTCTCTGAATTAATAAATAAATTGATGGGGCAGTTTGATAAAGAAGCATCACCTGCAAGAACATTAGGTAAACGTTTATTGATAGATTTTAAAAAATCTTTAATTAATAAAATAGAATTGAATCCAAGTTTATGGACTGAAAGAAAAAACTATGATGAAAATCTAATAAAAAAGCAATTTATAAAGTTAGTAAAACAGAATCTTGACCAATTTTTTCAAGATATTCAACTTAATTTAGCAGATATTATTGATTTTGTAACCATTCAAATGCAAAGTGATTCTGAAGTAATAAAAGAGCATTTAGATAAATTTAAAAAATTTCAAGGAGAATTAAATTTTTTGATAACATACATTCTTAGATATAATACGATCAATCGTTTCATAAAAAATTTGTTAAAAGAACAAATAAATTCCCCAACTACTTTTGCAGACTTGTTTTATAGGTTTTTAGAGAAAAGAGTTGGAGGAATTGATTTAGAATGGAAATCTTATGTATTAAGTTGGATTTTAGATTATAAAGATGCTCATTCTAAAGATCTCAACCAAAAAGAATGGAATATTGATGAAATAATAAAAGATTTCTTGAACTATTTACAAGAAAGGAAAAAAAGAGAGCAAGATATAAATTATTTTATGAAATTTTTAGATTTTTATATCCCAAAACATATAAATGATTCGAATAGAGAAAGTTTTTTGGAATTCTATAAGTTTTTTGAAAGTTCAATAAGAATCAAGGAGGATTTTCCTCGGTATGTTAGGAATAAAATTGAGCTTGAACTGAATTTATTAGATGTTCCAAATGAAACATTATCAGGAGTAGAATTTTTAAAATTTGAAGGTGAAGACACCTTTTATAACTTTATAAAAGAAAATCATTTAAAATACTTCTCACATTTAATTCCGCGTCCCGTTTCAATTATTCTCAAACATAGAATTCCTCCAGAAGAGAGAGATTTCCTTAGAAATGATCTCTTTCATATCATAAATATTAAATATTGGGCTAAAAAATCATTGATAGAAGTTTTTGATAATTTTAAAGAGGTTTATAATATATGGTTAGAAAATCCATAATTAGTGGAATTAAAAGAAAATCAACAGCAATAGAGGGCACTTATCGTTATTTTCAAACAATTGATCGTATATTAATTCATTTTAAAAGAACAGAGGACAAAAAGAAAATCAAGGAATTGTTAACTCCAAGTTCAACTTTCAAGGATTTATTGATTGCAACAGCTGCAATACATTTATACCATGATATGGGTATTAGAAACATGGAAGTAGAACAAATAGAACATACTTCATTTGAATCTGCTTTATCTTTGGAAAAAAAACAAAAAGAAGTTTTAATGTCAGAATTTAGAAAATTATTAAAAGAGGATTTACATTTAGAAATCAACCTGTCTTATAAGATAATTGATATTGAAAACCTATTTTTAAAGTTCCTCATTAGAGAGAGAGATGAAAAATTAAAAGATTTTGAAAAAGATAAAATATTGGAAGATATAAATACAGAAATTGAAAATGAAATCATCTACATGGTTTCTAAATATCCTTCTTTTTATTTTTATGATTTTATAGGAGATTTAATTGGTTTAACAAGTGAAGTAAAACAAGAAATCTTAGAAAAAAGTGCTTCTTTTAGAGATTTAACATTAAATTTAGAAAAAAAATTAGAAGAAGAAGAGAAGGAGGATAAATTCATTGAACTCTCAACTCTTAACCTTTTAATGGAAAAAATTAAACAAATGTTTGAATTTAAGTCCTATAGGGAACTTCAGACTCAAGCAATGCCTGTCCGGATGATAAAAAATAAGATAATAAATTATGAATTAGAGAAGTATCCCGTTTCTTTATTTGGATTAAGAATGGTACTTGAAAGTAATATTTTCAGAAAAAAGATAATAAATTTGATAGAATCGTCATTAAATGAAAAAATAGATTATGAATATTTTGAGAGTCAAATCCTTTCTATGATTAAAACCAAATTAATTGAGCAATTAAATTCTAATCCAAATGATTTTATTTATCTCTTGCAAGGGTTAATGAAAAAGAGTTTTAATGAAATCATTTTTTTAATGAAAAAATGGGGCATTTATGACATTTTGAAACTTTTTAGGATAAATAATCCCCATGTTGAAGAATTTAAAAAAAATATGATTAGATATAACCTGACTGAAAATGATTTTTTAAAAATAACAGATTTAAAAAGAAACTTGAGTTATAAAATCACAAGAATCTTCAGTAATCCATTATTATTACAAAAATTAATGAATTTAATTAAAGATGGTAATAATGGTGCCTTAAGTTCACTTATTTTTAAAGATGAGCCTGATGTTAAAGATTTTTTCAAGGAGGTTGAAAAAACATATAATATTAATTTAAAAGATTTACGAGATTTTTTTAGGAAAAAATCTATAATTAATAAAATCTTTTTTAATAATCTAAATTTGGAAAATCATGCTCAATTGATATTGCTCTTAAGATTTGATGAAATAATTGAAAATATGGTAAAAGATATTTATTTATCAATTTTATCTAAAATTCTAAGGCAATATTGCCGGATTATTGAGTTGTATAATAAAATATCTAATGATAAAGGATTGTATTTATTAGCATTAAAAAATATTGAGAATCTTTCAGAAGAAGAAGATTGGATTGCGATAAAATTCGAAGAACTTATACTTAAAAGATTAAAATCCAGACAAATAGAAATTGTACGAACTTTAAATGCAAATAATCAACCATTTTTAGTAAATGGTTTAATTCTTTCCATTTTAAAGGAAATTTCATTAGGAGAAGCAATAAAAGAATTAGAAGAGGCTCCTAGTTATTTATATCTCGGGATAAAGGATTTAAAATTAAAAAAGGATATTATTTCACCAATCTCTTATTGTATTGCTTTTGATATCTTAAAAAGGTTTGAAGAATTTACTAAGAAACATAAATTAAAAGTTTTAAAGAAAAAAGAAGAGGAAAAACGGAAAGAAGATCTGCGGAAAAAAGAATTTAGAGAAATTAAAGAGAGAAGTACTTTTAATTGGATTGAAAGAAGGATAACTTCTTCTTTAATCGGCATTAATAGACCAGGAATAAATCCAAATCAATTTTATTGGAAAGAAAAAGATACAAAAATCGTTGCAGAAAATATAAAGATACATAGTGAATTAAAAGGAACAGTTTTTGAGAGATTTTGTGAATTTTATATTTTAGCAATTAAAAAGATAAAAGAATATGCCCCTGAAATGAAACTTCCAAGTGAAGATAGATTAAAAGCAGATGTTTTTACGATTATTAATTCAATATTATCTGAAAGATTAAAAAAAGAAACTACAGAAGAGGATATAGAAAAGATTTTAAATGGTGAGAGGTTTCAAGTTGCCAATCAATTGGCAATTAAAATAGGACGGTTTTTAGATAAAGCACTATATTATAAATTTAAGAAAAAACAAAGGTAAAAAGAGAATTTGTTTTAAAAGGCATAACAAAAAGATTTAATATTTATTTTCTAAAAAACTATTAAAATCATTAAAATTTACATGTATTATAATTCACTAATTTAAAAAAAAAAGAACCATGTCTTGGATAAATACAATTCTTAATTATGTTAAAAAAAATACAGGATTAATAGTTAAAGCTTTGATTATATTTGCCCTATCAAATTCAGGATTATTAATAGCAATATCTTTTCGTTATTCTGGATATAATGGAACTGTTATTGCATCAATAGGAATTTTAATTGAAGTAATAGCACTAATTTTATGCTTTTTACTATTGTATCCAAATGTTCGAGAATCAAAGCGAAAACAAAGAGAAAATATTCAAAAGAAAACTCTTAAATAGCAAGTATTTATTCCTTTAATTCAAAATATTTTTCCCATATTCTTTCTTTAAATTTAATTGAATTTAAGTATTCCTTAACATCATTTAAGAGAATTTCAGGTTTGAATTCCCAAGCTTCAAATTTATTAAAAGAAACACACGTGACCTTACTGAGATTAAACATTCTCTTTACTAAAAGGCCATAAGATGCCACTTGAGGTAAGGATACAATAAATTTTCCTTCAGGTTTATAATCCACAACCTTGATGGTTTCGCCTTCAATCTGAAGTAAATCTATATGCCCAGTCAACCAATTATTATTAATTTTACTCCAAATAGGCACTTCAATAGCTATTGAATTCTTGTCTTTTATTAAAATGTTTTTTAAAATGGGCTCGTGTTTAGGTTTTTTTTGCTTTTCTTTAAAAACTTCATGAACTTTCCTTGCATATTGAGATAATCTAAAATTTTCATCTAAATACTTGATCTTACCAGAACGAATCAACTTTTTACTTAAAGTGGATAAATATGCTTGTTTAATTCCCCTTAATTTAAATTGAGAAATACGAGGGATATCTCTTGAATTAAAAGTATTATTTGGGATTTTTCCCTTGCTAACAATTTTTAGAAATTTTATTAAATTCCTTAATTCTTGACGCTCAGCTCCTAACTCCATTACTTTCATTTTGTGGTTTGAAATGTTCCAATTAAAAGCATAAGGAATATTTCTATGAATAAAGACTCTTGTTCTTAATTCAAGGTTCATTATCATAAAAAAATCAAAATTCTGTTTTAATATTTATTTATTTGCCATGGATTAAAAAAGAAGGGTATTAAACTCTTATTAACCCTTAAGATAACGCTAAAATTTATTTTTCATAGATTTTTATTTATCATGAAAAAAACTTATCCAAATCATCTTCTATAGAAAAATTTAAAGCACATGAAACATTTTTTAAACAAAAATGGATGAGAGGGACCTGTAGCCAAGCCTGGATATGGCGTCGGACTTCTAATCCGAAGATCGCAGGTTCGAATCCTGCCAGGTCCGCTATTCTCCTTTTTGGAATGCCTTTCTGCTCAAATATTTTCGTTTTTTACTTTAACATCAAGAACTATTAAGTCAATCTTAGGAGAGTAAGGTTTTACAATTCTTTTATTGAGAATCTTCTCAATTGATAGATAATGTTGATTTAAGACCTTTTTTAATTTAAAAATTCCTTTTTCTATTGAATCTGGTTTTTCACTAAAGAGATAAATATGGAGAATAGCTCCTGATTTTTTAATTAGTATTTTGGCAATATCAATAAATTCTAATGCTCTTTCAGGTAAATTCATTATTATCCTATGAATTTTATTTTCAAGATTTTGGCGAATGGGATTGTCATATTTTAATAGTGATTTTATATCGATATTATATGCGAGAATTTTGCCCTTTAATTTATTTAATAGAATATTTTCATTTAAGTAATAAATAGCCCATGGATTTATATCAAAGGCGTGGATAATTACGTCTTGATTTTTTGCAATTTGGATAGCAAATGGGCCAACACCAGAAAACATATCTACAATTATTTCATTTTTCTCAAATGGTAAATTGGAAATTCTTTTTCTTTCAAACACCAATCTTGGTGTAAAAAATGTTTTTTTAACATCCAATTTAAAAACACATTTATTTTCATAAATTAAGGTTTCTGTTTTTTTAGGGCCTAAGATATGTTTTAATCCTCGTAGACGATATTCTCCTTTTACAGGCCCAATTTTTTCATAAATGGTTTTTATATTTTTATGTACTTTTAACATGGCTTTAGAAATTTCTTTTTTAATATCGTCTAATTGAGAAATATCATGCATATTATCGAGTCTATCGAATTCAATAATAGCAATATCTCCAATAAGATCGTAAGAATGAGGGATTAATTCTAAAATGTTTTTTGGGATTTTTTCTTTTAGATAATCCTCAATATTCTGATAATTAAGGTTTGGTTTAATTTCTCCTTCTCTTTCTACTATTTCAAAAGAAATTTTCTTGAAGAATTCATTTCTAATAAAGTTTAATACTTCAATGTCGTTATTAAGAGGAAATAAAATGTAATCTTTTTCATGAATTGTTTTAAAATTTTTATTTAAAATATTTTTTCCTTTAGAAATATTTTTTAAATTTGATAAAAATCTATTTCC
>CAZIEC010000001.1:0-29349 GCA_964538145.1 uncultured archaeon | reverse complement strand
ATGACTTAAAGTTAAAGATTTATTTCCATAACCATAAAAATAATCAGAGAAGTTATCAACTTCTATAACGACCTTTATTCTTTTTTCAGCAAATATTGCCTTTTTTAGGGTTAAATTTAAATTAGAGCATGCCTTTGAAGCTTTTATTCCTAAGATACATGTTCCTGTGGGCGTGAGGTAGTCATCTTTAGTAATTTCAATAGTAGTGTTATGGGTACAACTTATATTAGAATGTCCATGAGCTATGATCTCATCCAATATCATATTTTTTACACTTCATTAAAAAATTTAAGGATCTCATCAAATTTAGAAGCACATTTAACCTTTATGGTTGTATATTGCTTTATTAATTGTTTTAAAGAATGTATTATATGAGTTTTAGGAAAAGGGATAATTTCATTAAATTGATTGCGTATTTCTGGAGGAATTAATAGAGCACATTTTTCATAGAGCCGAGCACATTTTTCAAAAAAGATTTTACAAATTTCAAAAGGAGGACTTTCTTCATTACAAGTAAAAAAAGTCTCAGATCTTTCGTGCTGTCCTAGAGGAAAGGTTTCAATTAATTCTAATGGGATAATCCCAAAATAATTTGAACAAAAAACAACATGAATCTTTTCTTTTAAATTATTATTTAAGAGGTTAATATAATCAAAACATTCTTGATAAATTGGAGATTTAATTCCAATTATATCAATTTCTGGAATTACTACTAAGTTTTTAACATTTGGTGGAAATCGATATTTAGATTTTAAGCGTGACTCATATTTATAAAAAAGGGGTCTATTAAAACTATCTAGAGATGTAAACAATCGACCATGCTCTTTGTAGCTTTTTTCATATTTCTCAAAAAAAGAAACATATTTTTTTATTACATGATATGCCTTTACCAAATTTGGGTGGTTCCTTATTCGTGTTTCAACTAATTCCCATAGATTGCCCTCTTTTATTGCTTGCCTAATTCTTTTTAATTCTGAAAATGAAATATAAAGGTTATGTTTAGCTAATAACTTTGTTCTTGATTCTTTATCAAGATTTTTTAATTCTTTTGGAGTATAGTTTATGCATACAGGGCAATGGCAAGGAAATTCTTCTATTTCTTCCAATTTTTTAGTTCCCGTTGATAAGTCAAAATATCGTCCATCTCTTGCATATAATAAGTATGCAGCCGAATCCATTAAATCACACCCGCATAATATGGCAAGTGAAAAAAATTGTGGCAACCCAAGACCAAACATATGAATTGGTTTTTGAGGTTTTACATTTTGCTTAACATTTATTAATATTTCAATTGTTAAATCAAAGCGATAATCTAAAAATGCTTTAACTAAGCCTCCAATTGCATGAACTCCATATTCTAAATTGTTTATTTCTTTAGCACATTTATTCAAAAGATCTAGATATCGTCCTCCATGTATAGGACCAAACCAGCAACAATCTAATTTTTTTCTTCTTTTAATGTTTTCTCTTGCTCTCTTAATTGTTTCTTGAATTTTATTTTTAGCCATACCATAATTATCGCTTAATTGAACTGGGACATCTAAAATTACTGGAAAATCTGAATTTATATTCTCTTGAAATTCTTCAATTTCTTCTGGAGAAATCTTTATCTTTCCATCATCATACATGTATTGTTGAAATGCACCACTATCCGTGGCAATTAGCCCATCAAAATTGAGGAAATCGTGAATCCCTTTCTTTAGAACCTCTTCCCTTTTATTTTTATTTTGAAATAAGATATAAGCATTAGTAAAAATACATTCTGCCCCCATTTCTTTTAATTCTGAAGTAGAAATTACATTATTATATGGATGTACTACGGGAAATAAATTTGGAGTTTGTATAATCTTGTTTCTAACTTTAAATTTACCAATTCTTCCCAATCCATCTACATCTATTATTTCAAAACTCAAGACCGGCCCTCTTAAAATTTAACTTGTATCAAAAAACTTTTCTAACTTTCCTTCTTGATTCAATTTTTCCAACCAATCTATTCTGCCAAATTCATCTTTTATCTTTAAACCTTTTCCATTTTCAATAATTTTTAAGATTTTTTCCGCCGCTTCTTCTGGAGTTAAATGTGAAGTATCTATTTCAATAAGAGAAAATTTTCTTTTCTTCGTGAGAAATTGTGCAGTGCAAGTTCCTAAAATTTCAGATTGTACATTTTCTAATATTTTTTGCTTTTTATATCCTCGCCTTTCCAATCGTTTATATAGTATTTCTGGATCACATCTTAGGACAAAAGCAAAGTTTATGTATTTTTTAGGGACTAATTCAGAAAAATGGCTTTCAATTATGGTCATCATCACTTTATTTTCTCTTTCTTTCTTTAGTTTCTTAAGAACCTTTTTTAATTTTTTCTTGAGTTTTAATTCATCAATTACATGAGTATCTCTATCTTTATCATAGTTAATGATTAAATTATTTTTGATGGCAAATTCACTTAAATTAATTAATTTCGTGTTAAATTTTGAATTTAATTTATCTTTTAATATTTTTGATATGACAGTTTTTCCTGTACCAGGAGACCCAGAGATAACAATTACTAACATTGATTTAGTTAAAATATTTTTTTTTATTTATTTCTAAACAATCAATTAAAAACAGATTGAGAAATGGTGGGAAAGGGGGGCTTCGAACCCCCGACCTCACGGTTATCAGCCGTGCGCTATACCAGGCTAAGCCATTGGAGTAAAGTTTCGAAAAGAAAACTTTACTCTCCCGAATTACCTTCCCATGCAAATTATTTAATTATAAACTTTTTCAATAATAAAAATATAATTGTTTAAAGCTAATTTAGTTGATTTATCTTAATAAAAAATTACTAAAAAATCTTTTGGTTATCCTACTCGCTTAATTTCCATTAATCCTATCTTATTGTTATAACATAATCAATATACCAATATTCACATTATAAAGGCATTAACAGTCAAAAAAATATGTTTCATTTTTATCAAATTTTGTTTTTGAATGAAATTAATAAAAATTCACATGATTCATAAAATCAATTTAAAATTTAGATTTACTTTTTTATTACTAAAGTAAAATTTAAAACAATGAGATATGAAGATTATTTTAAAATCAATTTTAATTAAAATTAGGAAAATGTGAATAGTTATGACTAAAATATTAGAGCATTCTTTAATAGGGTTAGAGGAATATATCATAAGTTTTGAACGTTATTGCAGTGCATGTGAAGTTCAAAAAAACTGTAAATATGGCAAAAATAATCCATTTACAGTAAATATAAATTGTGCTGATTTAAAAAAAGCCAAGGAAAGAGTAAGATTTGAACAATTACAAAAAATTCAAAAAAATGCAGATATCTCTCTTTCTTATGAACAATTGTTAAAAAAGGTAAAAATAAATTTGCAAAATATATTTAGTGAAATTTGGAGGGAAAAAATAAAGAAAAATAGAGATGATTTATTATGTTTAAATTCTCAAAAAATGGATCCTATATTAGTTTCACAGCAGGGTCAATTATGGTGGCAAGATTTTAATGTTACAATGAGAGAAATTAATGCCAAGTGTGAAAATTTTTCATAAATTTCAAGAATTTTGGATCTTCTAATGAATTTTTCATATTCTTCTTATAGATTTAAATTTTATAACTTAATTTATCATGTTAATCAAATTTAGTTGATTTTTTATAGTCTAATTTAACAATAATTTATATAAAATGTAGAGAGAGGTATGTCTAATGATATTTTATTTCAATCCATTTGAGGGTCTTTTAAATCAATTAATAAATATAATTCCTTTAATATTTGTCATATTAAAATATATCCTTGTAATTATCTTAATTGTTTTAGGATTTAGGACGTTTATATTCATTAAAAAAGGACAATTTTATGAAAACATTACTTTTAAAAATACATTTATTTCAATTAGATTGTTAATTAAATTAAGATTATTGTTAGGAATTTTTTTTATATTCTCAGGATTAGGTATTCTCTTTAATTATCTAACATTATTCCTAATTTGGATATTTCAAGATTTTCAAGGAATTTTAATATTCATATTAAAAGAAGTGTTTATTAAGATTTTATCTTATAACATTGATCAAATTAATAATTTATTTGAATTAATAAATCCTTTAATAGGATTGGGCTCTTTTTATGGTTTAATTCAATTTATTATCATATTTTATTTCTTATTAAATAATTATAATAAAAAAAACGTGCATAAAGAGATATACTTTTTATTTTTATCTATATTAGTCATTTTATTATTTGGTTTTAAGTGTTTACCATATTTTCTTTAAAATTTTAAAAGATAAACATATTTTTCATTAAAGTAAATCAAGTGTTAAACATTTAGAGGTTTGTCTAAAAAAAATATTAATAACTATATTAATCGAAAGGTTTTTATAATTAAGTTATTTATAAAATATTTGTATTTTAAAAATTATTTTCATGGTTTCAGTCACACGGGTAAACATTCTTGTTTAGATTTTTGAGCGTGTATACGGGGTAAATGTTAAAAAAAATTTATTGGAATTTAATATTTTAAATCATTTTTTGGAGGTTTATGTTATGGAATTAGAAATAGAAAGTAATAGTTTTATTAATTTATGTCCAGAATGCGGGGGTAAAACAATCCCCATTCATGAGAAGGGGGAGATTGTTTGTAGTCAATGTGGATTAGTTGTTAGTGAACGTGGTTTAGATATTTCTCATAGTGGGAAAAGAGCGTTCACAAAACAAGAGAAAGAGAAAAGAGAAAGAACAGGTTCACCAATTACAATTTTATTACCAGATATGGGATTGAGCACAATAATCGATAAATATAATATTAAGAGTCCAGATTTGAGAAGAGCTGCAAAATGGAATTCTCGAATGACTTGGGATAAAAGAAACATGTTAATTGCTACTACTGAATTAAAACGAATAGGTAGCAATTTAAATCTTCCTGATCATGTAAAAAAAACGGCCATTAGATTGTATATAGAAGCTTTTAAAAAGAAACTTTTAAGAGGACGTTCAATTAATGGTATGGTTGCTGCTTGCTTATATTTTGCTTGTAGGGAGAGAAAAATTCCAAGAACTTTACAAGAAATTCTTGATCAAACATCTGTTAATGCCAAAAATGTTCGCAGATGTTATAGAACCCTTATTAGAGAATTAAATTTAAAGGTTCCATCGACTGATCCTATATCTTTATTGCCTAGATATGTAACTGAACTTGGTTTAGATACAGAACTCGAGCAAGCTGCAATCAAATTATTAAGAACTTTTATTTCAAAATATTCTACAAGTGGAAAGGACCCAAAAGGTTTATGTGCAGGTGCTTTGTATTTAGTTTGTAAAAAAAAGAATAAGCGCATTTCTCAAAAGGAAATTGCTAATGTAATAGGAGTTACAGAAGTCACCCTTCGTTCTCGATATAAAGAATTACTAAATAAATTAAATATTAGATATTAAATTTATTTTTATTAAACTTCTTCTTTTTTTAGTAATAATTTTATGAAATCTGGTAATGTTAATAAGTAGCTTTGAGCATTAGGTAAATGTGAAATGATTTTTATAAATAAATTAGAATAATTTTCAGCTTTTTCTTTTTGCTTTAATACTTCATTTCTTGACTGTTCTCTCACAGGTTCTACAGGTGAGCCTTTTAGAACCGATCGTGCTGGAATGATTAATCCTGGAGGGACAAGACTATTATTTAAAATTATTGATCCTTCTCCAATTGATGTATCTTCATATATTATAGAACCTTGAAGTACTTGGACATAATCTTCCATAAAACATCCGAAGATTGCAACTCCAGATTCTATAATGCAATATCTACCAATATTAATTGAACTTTTATTCGATTTAGTAAATAGAATTACCCCATCAAAAATAGTACTATATTCTCCGATATTAATCTGAGAATTTTCGGCCCGAATAATACAACCGGGCCATATTATCGCATTATCATTTACTTTTATATTTCCAATTAAAGTTGCATTAGGAGAAACATAACATCTTTCACTTAAAACTGGCTTTTTACCCTTGTATTCTAATAATACCATAAAATTCACTTATAGTTTTTTGTATATATTTAACAAATGTTATTTAAAGATTTTATTATCTTTTTAATGAATTTCTTTTTTAAAAATTATTTGATCTAGTAAAGTTTTAAGTATAAATATAAAAGTATTTTTTTAAATCTAAAATGTAAAATTCAGTATTTGGAAATTCAAGACTTAATATATTATTCAATTTTTTTAAAGTAATATATTCACATAAGATTCTTGGAATAAAAATGATACTAATTCCTAAGTCATCTGCTAATATTCTATTTAAATTTTTAAAATTCATTGAAATGCAACAATCATAATTGAAATTTGAACTTTTAAATATAAATTCATTATTAAGACCATCTCCCAAAATTAAGATCCTTTTAATTTTCATATCTAAACTTCCTAAATATAAAACATTAGAAATATTAAGATTATTTTTTATTCTCTTTAATAACTTTTCTAGATTTAATGAATTATTTTCATTTGGATAAAATAAAGGTGAACATATTTTACCAATTGGTACTAATTTTTTTTTATAATTCTTTAAAAACAGTGGTTTTTCCAATCTTAAAAGTAAAACATCTAGTAATGTATCTAATACCCCTCCTTCTGAAACTAAAAAAGCTGAATTTAAAATAAATACTGAGACTGGAAATTTTGAAAAAATCTTTAACTTTTTTGAAAGGATTTCATTGATATTAGATATTCTTCTTTTAAATAATCCTGATAAAGAAATTATAAAATCAATTTTTTTTTGAATTGCAAAATATAAAGTTTCAAAAGATAAATCCAATGATAAAAGAATCTTATTAATATTCTTATTTCTAATTTGATGATTAATATGGATTCCATAATTTTCAGGTTTCAATGTAAGATAACTTGGAAATAATTTATTTAAAAACCTTTTAATTTCTTCATATTTCATGTTAATTTTTAAAAATTATTCTATATTTTTAGGAAACAAAAAAAGTAAATCTAAAAAGTATAAACGGAGTGTAAATTTATCATATAAATTAGTAATATATAGACTTTGATAGTCTTTGGTGTAAAATAATGGTTGAATCCGAGTGTATTTTTTGTGGCATCATTAAAAAAAGAATTCCTTCCAAGATAATATATGAAGATGAGTTTTCAATGGCTTTTTTAGATATTTTTCCAATTTCTCGTGGACATACAATTATCGTTCCAAAAAAACATTATGCAAACTTAGAAGAAATTCCAGATAATGAGTTAGGAAATTTGATTGTTGTTGTTAAGAAAATAGCAAATATTTTACGTAAAAAACTTAATTTTGATGGTTATAATATCCTACAAAACAATTTTAAAGCAGCAGGACAAGATATTTTCCACATTCATTTTCATATAATTCCAAGAACCTACAATGATAATAAATTTTATTTACAAATTCCAAAACAGCAAGCTTCTGAAGAGGAATTGGATGAAATTTTAGAATTAATTACTAATTAATTTTTTTTAATTATTGGTTTAGTTTAAATTACTATTTTTGTACTAAATTTTAAGATTAATTACATAAGAATGGTGGATTAGATTTTCATTAAGAAGTTCAAATTTTTTATTAAAGAATTTAAAAGATTTTTTA
The DNA here is from genome assembly GCA_964538145.1 of uncultured archaeon. Classification (GTDB taxonomy): domain Archaea; phylum Asgardarchaeota; class Lokiarchaeia; order Sigyniarchaeales; family SOKP01; genus SOKP01. The sequence continues at coordinate 21,733 of CAZIEC010000001.1, read as the reverse complement.
AAGATTATTCTGGAGGAAATTTAGTTGAATATGCCTTATTAATTGGTTTTGCTTTATTCATCTTTTTCATATTAGTTGGAATCGTTGTTTCAATTCTTAATTGGACACAAGGTTTAACAAACGATTTTTTCAATTTAATAGGTGGTATGGGAGGTTAGATTTTGATTCTTTAGATTTCAATATTCCTTTATTACAAAATTTTCAATTAATTTTAAATTAAATTTTTCTGCCCATATATGAAAATTTTCTAATGCATATTTTTTGTTAACCTCTAGATACTCAATAAAGTCATCTAAAGGTATTTTATTACCCCATTTAAAAAAATTTATTATTTTTTCATAGATTACAGATTCTTTTGGAGGATATAATTCTCTTTTTTTATCTTTTAATTTCTCTAAAATATCATCAAACCTGCCATAATCAAAAAAGAATTCTACGATTCTACTAATAACTGAAGCAGGAGTATTACCTAGTACACCTACTAAATCCTCAACTTGTTTCATACTGGCTTTACTGAGTGTGACTGTTGTTCTTATAGTATCTGGCATTTAAACTTAATTATATATGATTTTTTTCTATAAAGTTAATAATTTATTTTCTATAAATAATTTATGCATATTGATGATAATAATGCATCAATATGCATCTTTAAATAATAATTGTTTTTATATTATAATTAAGAAATAACTTTTGTTTAGTAAATTAAAATGTCGAATAATTGTCGATTTCAAATTAAAAAATTGGAGGAATAAATTATGGAGGAAAAATTATTTATGGATAAAACTTTTAATAATTTAGAGAATCTAACACCATTACAATATAGATTAATCAAAATCTTAAAAGAATATGGCCCTTCTACACGGAGAGAACTTGTTAAACACTTAAATATTCCAAGAACTACTATATATGACAATTTATTAAAATTACAGAAAAGAAAAATGCTAGAGAAATTTACTAGAAATAATGGTAGACGAGGAAGGCCATTAGTTTTCTGGAAATTAAAAGAATAATTAGGATTTTAATAATTAATTCTAAAATTATTTTTCATTTTATTATCAATAAAATATATTAGACACCATAATTTCCATTGGAATCTAAGATTAAAAAGTAGAAATTTTTATATATATAGTAGATTAAAAAGCCCCCAATTTATTTATACTTGATTATATTAAAATATATTTATTAAAGATTAAATATTTAGAATTCTATAACAATAGGAAATTAATATAATCTTTGCAATGGAAATAAAAGAGTAAAATAATATCAAATAGATAATTTTAAAAATATTTCTACTATTTTATTTAGGAATATAATAATATTCATTAATAGATTTTTGATATTTGTCTTTTGTACTACCTAATTTATTTACTCTTGGACGTTTTGTAATATTATCTCTTCTAAATGTGATATCCATTATTTTTAAGAACTTATTGAATCCATCTCGCAAATTTAATGGAGGATTAGCTTTACCTTTAATTCCTGGAATTCCATCAAAAACAATGATAGAATCAGCAATAAAATCCTGAGTTATTATATCATGTTCTACTACAAAAGCAGATTTTTTTAGTTCTTCAATTGATTTTCTAATTAATTGAGCCACTTGTAAACGCATTTCTACATCTAAAAAAGCTGAAGGTTCATCTAGTAAATATAAATCTGCTTCCTGACTCAAACATTTTGCAATAGCCACACGTTGAAGTTCTCCTCCACTTAATTCCGAAATATAACGTTCTCTAATATTTTCAAGATTTAAATTATTAATTAACCTTTTTTTGAAAGATTGGCTTAAATATGGCGACAATTTTATATTTGTTATTAGATCTTTTACTTTTTCAATATCATCAATTTTAATATATTGAGGTTTTATTGAAACCTTAATATTATCATTTTCCAAATTAAACTTCTCTTTAGATTCAATCTTGGCATTCTCTGCAATTAGATTTATAAATGTTGATTTTCCAATTCCATTTGGCCCTAGAATTCCAATAATTTCGCCCGCATGTATCTCACTTCCAGCAATATCAAGATGAAATTCACCAAGATCTATGCTTAAATCGTCATAAGAAAATATTATATTTCCTGAGTCAAAAAGAGAATCTAACGGGGGTCGTTCATGAAATTTAATAGGTTCCTCTCTAATCCTAATATTTTCATCTTTAATATATCCATTTAAATAAATATTAATACCCACTCTAACACCCTGAGGATGAGAAACTATTCCATAAACACCAGGAACACCATATAGAAGAGAAACATAATCACTTAAATAATCTAAAATTGCTAAATCATGTTCAACAACAATAACAGTCTTATTTTTTTCAGTTAAAGTCCTTATCAATTTAGCCATATTTATTCTTTCACTAACATCTAAATATGAACTTGGTTCATCAATCAAATAAACATCTCCTTCTCTTAAATATGCTGCAGCAATAGCAACTCTTTGCAATTCACCTCCAGAAAGAACTGAAATTTCTCTCTCCATTATATCCTTTAGATTTAATTTATCTGATATAGAATCTAATTTATCTTCAACATCATTTTTTTTCAATAAATCAAATACTTTACCTTTTACAAATTTAGGGATACTTGTAATATTCTGAGGTTTATAAACAATTTTAATTTTCTTTTCTTTCATATCCATAAAATACTGTTGTAGTTCTGACCCTTTGAAAAAATTGATAATTTTATCCATATCGGGTGCATTATCACCAAATTTACCGAGATTAAGCTTTAGATCTCCTGATAAAATTTTTAACATGGTACTTTTTCCAATACCATTTTGACCAATTAATCCTAAAACTTTTCCTTTTTTAGGGATGGCCATTCTAAATAAAGAGAATTGGTCAGGACCATATCGAAAAGTAATTTGATTTTTTAAAGGATCTGGTAAATTAACAATGCTGATAGCATTAAAGGGGCATTTTTTTATACAAATTCCACATCCAGTGCATAGATTTTCGACAATTGAAACACTCTTACCATCAGGATTTAGAGTAATTGTTTTATCTCCAGTTCTAACTCTAGGACAATATTTAATGCAAGGTTTTTCTCCAAAAGGGCTACACTTATCTGGTTTACAAAATTCTTTATTCAAAACAGCAATTCTCATATCTTTACACCATATTCTAAAATGAAAAATGATAAATAATTCTTATCATTAACTCTAATAGTCGATATAGATTTGAAAAAGAATTATCATGGAAAAAGAATATTCTATTCATTGGTTAGAAGAAGCAAAAAAAAAAATAATTGAACGAAATGCAGGTCAAATTACATTATCAACGGGTAAAACACCCTCAGGTCACATACATTTAGGAATTTTAAGGGAGATTCTTATTTGTGATGCTTTAAAAAGATTACTCGAAAATGACAAGAATATTGTTAGGGCTTATCTTTTTTTGGATGATTTTGATGCTGCCAAGAGATTTCCTGCATATATAGATAAGAGATTTCAAAAAGATCATCTGGGAAAACCATTTGCATTAATTCCTTGCCCATTTAAAGAATGTGAGTGTGAGAGTTATGCTCATCATTTTGGAACGGAATTAATCTCTACATTTAAGGAGTTTGGAATAGAAAATGAAATTATCTGGAGTTATCAACTTTATAAAAAAAAAGAAATGCAAAATAAAATAAAAATCTCTCTTGAAAAGGTTGAACAAATAAAAGAGATATTAAAAAAATATATCTTACCTACTTTAGATGAGCAAAAAAAAAAGGAATTTCTAAATTTACAAAAAACTTGGCTTCCAGTTATGGTGTTATGTGAAAAATGTGGAAAACTGCAGACAATTAATAGTGATGGGTCTATAATTCCAAATAGAGCTATATCTTATAATATTGATCGTGAAGAAGTTTTTTATAAATGTGTATCCTGTGGTAATAGCGGTAGCATTTCAATCTATAGTGGTAATCTCAAATTAAATTGGAGAATAGATTGGCCTGCAAAATGGTCATTATTTAAAACGACATTTGAGCCTGCTGGAAAAGATCATGCAGTTAAAGGTGGAGCATATGATACGGGAATAGAGATTTGTCAAAAAATCTTTAATTATGATGGACCAATTAAACTACCTTATGAATGGCTTCGATTAGGGGATTATGATATGAAAACATCAAAAGGAATAGTTTTTACACCAAAAAAATATCTAGAAATGGCTCATCCAGAAATATTTAGAATGCTAATACTGAGAACAAATCCAATGAAACACATTTCATTAAGAATAGAAGAGTTACCTCAATATTATGACGCTTATGAAAAATTGGAAAACATCTTTTTTAACCAAGAAAAATTAGCCAGTGAAAAGGAAATTGAATTTTCAAAATATCTTTACCCTTTAACAAGAATAGATAATGTTCCAGAAAAAAAACCTATAAGAATTCCTTTTAAACTATTAATATTTCTTGCTCAAATTCAAAACATTCTTAATATTGAAAAGTTATACAAGAAAGCAAGAGAAGCGATGGGAAATCCTAAAACATTCATATCGATGGAAGATTTCAGAAATCAATTAAATAAAGTAGAAAACTGGTTAGAAGAATTACAAATAATTCTCTCAGAATCTAAAGATATTCATAAAAAGAATGAAATTCTTAGAAAAATATCAATTTTTTCTGTTCCCGAAAAGTTAAATGGAAAAATTTTAGAAAAATTATCAGAAGAACAGCAAAAAGGGTTGTTAATTTTTAAGGAATTCCTATTATCAAAAGAAAACCTAGAACCTGATGAAATTCAAAATAAGATTTTTAAAATTGCTAAAGAGAATTTAAATATTTCTCCTCGTAAATTGTTTGAAGCAATATATTTAATAATACTAGGAAAGAAGTCTGGTCCTCGATTGGGTCCATTTCTCTCATTATTAGAAAGAGATTGGTTGATAAACAGATTTAATTTAATTAAATGATTTAATTTTCTTTATTTTTATTAGCCTTCTTTTTCTTTCTTAACTTATACCACTTTTTTTTCTTCTTTTCCATCAATAAATTATAACATTTAGAACAATATGTTAATGCCTCGTCTATCATCTCCCCACATCTTTTACAATGTTTGTGAGGATAAATATAATCATCTGATTTTTTTTTATACCTCTCAAATTTGCTCAAGAGAAACCCCTAATTTTCATTATCAAATTTTTAATTTTAATCATTAAAGTAAAAACAAATTAATTAATTTTCTGGTATAAACAAAATTAAAAATTTAAAAGTAATTAGTCGGAAAAAAATTTTTAAATATTTTATAAATAAAAAAAATCTATGTTTTTAAACATAAAATTAAAAGTATTTTATGAAATGTTAAAAAAAGGGAAGTTCAAATTATTTTCATATATAATTGAGGATTTTTTAATTTATTTTCAGGCTCAAAATAGAAAAGATAAATTATTGGGCTTTTCTATTTTTTCGATTAAATCTTATGAAAAAATTATTGTTTATTTAAATAATTGGTTAAAAAAAGGATTTATAAACTATTATTCCATTCAATTTGATTTTTTAGAAACTTTTCGAATCTATATAATTTTAAACTTTGTAAGTGAAAAAAAATCTGAAATATTAAAATTTTTTAATTTAATTTTTTTAGAAATAGAAAAAATGAATTTAAACACCCAATTTTTCAAAAATGAAGAATTAGAAAAAATATTTTTTGGAATATTAATGAATAGTAAGTATAAAATAAAATTAGATAAAAATAAATATACTTTTCATCTATATGACGGAAATAATATGGTTTTAAGATTTTATAAAGTGAATTTAAAGGCAGAAAATAAAATTATTCTCTCTAATTTTTTAAAATTGCTTCAAGATTTAAGAAGAAAAGGGATTTTAATAATTAATAATAAAATTGATAACCTTAAGACAATGGAGTTAAGTTCTTTTTATATAGATGTCTTAAAGGAAAATAATGAGTCTGGTTCTACTGATCTTGTAAATGAAGTTAATAATTTTTTTGATTTAACTATTATTAATAAACCAAGATTGAAACTTTATGAGATCTCATATATGCTTTTAAGGTATTGGCCTTATAAAAAAATAATAGAGCTACAATTACAAACAGAAAACACATCCCATGTTATAGAAAATAATAATTTAATAGAATATAATAATAAATTGGTTTCTTTTCTAATAAAAAATAAATTAAGGTTCCAAAGAATTAATCAAAATATTACCTTTATAAATAAAATGCTTATTTTTATTATTTTTGATAAAATAAATTTTCAATTACTAGAGAGGGTTCTAAATAAATATTATAAAAAATATTCTATTTATTTACTAATATTAGATGATTTAGAGTTTGAAAATATGAAAAAAAATGAGGTAATCAAAAAACTCTCTAAACTTAGAATTATTAGTAGAAGAGAATTTGATAAAATAGATAATTTACCATTAAAACAAGTTGAAACTAAAAAATACCTAAATCAATCGCCAAATCTTGAGCAGAATAATTAGGATGTAACTTCACAAATGCTTTTTTTTCGCCTCGAATAGTAATCAATGTATTTACTTTAATTACTTTAACATTATGAATTTTTTCAATTGCTCGTTTTATTTGTGTTTTATTTGCTCTACGATCAACAATAAACATTAATTTATTCTCTTTTTCGATTAAATCAAATGTTTTTTCCGTGATTAAGGGACGTTTGATAATTTTATAATACCGTTCCAATTATAAAACCTCTTCATATTTATTTAATTCATTAAATGCAGATTGTGTCCAAATTATTAATCTACCAGGAATAGAACCTGGTGCTAATATATCAATATTTAAATCTTCGACTTTTACAACATCTATTCCTGGAATATTTCTTGCGGCTTTTACAATCCCAAAATCTTCTTTTATAATAAGTAAGGGCCCTTTTTTCTGTTTATATTTACGACCTCGCCTTTTTCCTTTTCCTGCTCGGACTTTTTTTGATTTCTTTACTTTTTTTAATTCTTCTTTTAAGCCTAGATCACATAATACAGAATATATGATTGAAGTTTTTTTAATTGTTTGAACTTTATCATCAATTACCAAGGGTATCTCTGGAATGGAATCAATTAAATGGCCCCTTTTTTTTATCCAATTAATATTTGCAGAAGCTGATATTGCTGAAATTATCGATAATCTCCGCATTTTAGTATTTATCTTTTTTTTAATCTTTTTTTCTGTTTTAGGGGGATGAGCTAATCTGCCACCCACAGCAAAAGGAACTCTCCCTACATCTCTAGCGGTTGTAAATCCAGATCCCTTTATCCGCGGAGCTCTTGACATCCCATGCCCAGTACCCCAGCCTTCTGCTGTAGTTCTTAATCCCGCTCTTTTATCTCGACCTTGCACTTGTTTTTTCTTACTATAAGAAACTTCACTTGCTAGTCTTATTAAATCTAATCTTGGTTTTATGTGAAAAACTTTAGGCAAGTTCATTGATCCTTTTTTTTGGCCATCTAGACTATAAATACTTACTTTATCCATAAAATCACTTATTTATTATTTTCCTTGTTGACTTTCTCTACTAATAAATGTTATTTCAGGAGATTGAATTGTAAGTCCCTTTAATGGACGTATTGTTTTCCTTATTTGAATTAATCTTTTTTTAGGTCCAGGAATAGACCCTAATAATAGGATATAATCACCTTTAACTAAACCATATCTTATAAATCCTCCCTTTGGATTTATTTCTTCTTCATTTTCTCCAATTTTCATAATTTTTTTATGGTATTCTGTTCTTTGATGGTATCCTAATTGACCTGGACGTGGAACCGTATATCGTACTCTTGCCGGATGCCAAGGTCCGATACAAGCAACAGCTCTTTTTATTTTATTATTTTTTCTTGATAATATCTTTATTCCATACCTTTTTACAGGACCTTGAAAGCCCTTTCCTTTAGTAACAGCAATAACATCAACAACTTCGCCTTCTTTAAAGACATCTCGGATCCTAATTTCTTTTCCTAAAAGTTTTAAGGCTTGAGAAAAAGTATCCTTTGGATTATCACCGGAGTTGATCTTAATTTCGATAATATCTGGTTTCTTTCTAGGGAGAGATGTTAAATAAGGTTGAGTTTGGAAAATCCCTCTTATTTCACATTCATCATTAATTTGTTTTAATAATTTCTCTTTTTTTTCTTTAAAATTATATTTGTCTTTATTTAATAGACAAATTTTCCTTCCAATTACAGGATTCAAATCTGGAAATAAAATTTCTCCAAAAATATATTTCCCATACTCATCTTTTTTATAAATCCTTAACCCAATAAGTATGATTGGGGGCGTTTCAATTATTGTTACAGGTTTCATCAATTCTTTTCCATAGTAAGGGCTATTTCGCTGATCTTCAATGTATGCTATATGAGTCATCCCTGCTTTAAATCCAGCAAAACCCATAAAAAATGATTCATTATCTTGGTCTGACCAATGTCTTATCCTTCCTTTAATTGATTTAGCTCTTTTTCTTGGAAGGAATGCTAGAGAACCGTGCCTAGGTGCATGCTTTTTTCGATGAGCCATAAAAGATCACATCAATTTTTAGTTGTAAAATTATTCAAATTAAAAAAACTTTATTATTCAAATTAAAAATTTAAAGCTATGCATAATCTCGTTCTTTTTATTCATTTTTTTGAATTTATTATCATGAAACAGACCTTAAATGTAAATAATTTTTTCAAATTAAAAAGAAAAGAAGATATTAATGATATCTACAATATTGAGATTAATTGTAAGAAATGTCGCCAGAATACAGAGTTTTTCACATATAAATGTGTAGAATGCATTTTGAAAAAAATTTATGAAAATAAAAATAAAAAAAATCTTTCGATTTCAATTTTAATAGATAATAAGAGATTTTCTGTAAATAACATTGACATTATCTTAGAAAGTATAGATATCATTAAATTAACAATGAAATTTTATAATAAATTTTTAGAATATAGGCAGAAAAAATGTCCTTATTCATATTTTCAATGTAAAATAAAATCTTTTCAAAAATTATTTGAACTTAAACAAAATAATCATGATCCTTTAATAATCTTTAATATAATTAATAAAATTCATAACGAGCTTAAAAACCAAGAATATTTAGATTCATTGTGTTCAAAATGTGCATTAAAATTATCAAAGTATATTGAAAAATCATCAACAATGATAAAAAACTTTAAACTATTCTCTAAATATGAAAAATTTATGAGTATTAATATAAAAAAGAAAAATGAAGAAAATTTTTACTATTATCTTTTTTTTAAAAACCAATTTTTACTAAACCAACAAGAGGTTTTATTACATGAAAAACAAATCAAAAAGAAAGACTTAATTGATACATATTTTATAGGCCCAAATAATTGTTTTGAAATAAAAATATTTAAATGTGTCAATGATCCTGAGAAATTTTATACTGTGAATTTAAGGCCTGAATATCATGAGAATAAAGATTATATTAAAAATTTAATAAATAAAACATCTAAAAATTTAAAATTACTTGATTTTGGAGAAATATTAAAAATAGAAAAATTAATTAGATTTTATACCAATCAAGCAAGATTGTATCTTAAATCAAAATTTAACCTTAGTAATATTGATGTCGAAAGAATTGCATTTTTGGCAACTTTAGAAAGAATTAAACTATCAAAATTATTTCCCTTTCTAATTGACAATAAGATTGAAGAAATTTTTATTGATGGTCCTAATGATAATGTTTATTTAAATCATCAAGAATATGGAAGATGTAAAACGCAAATCTTTTTTAATCAAACTGAAGTAGAAAGGTTAAAAACATTTCTTAGAATTTATAGTGGAAAACGATTAGATTTTAACAACCCTAGTATTAAATTAGTTTTAAATAATGACTTTTTTTATTGTAGATTTTCTGCAGATGTTGCTCCGATTCAATCAACAGGATTTTCATTAGATATTAGGAAATTGAATAAAAACATATTAACAATTCAAGATCTCTTAAAAAATAACACATTAAACTCACAAATATGTTCATTTTTATTTTTCAACATTATTAAGAGAAAAAACATAACAGTAACAGGAGAAACCGATACAGGTAAAACTACATTAATTAATGCCTTAGATTTACTAACTCCAAAACAATTTAGAAAAATTTACGTAGAAGATGTAATAGAATCATTACATCAGACAAATTATGAAAAACACCAGTTAAAATTTATTGTTGATCCATCAGAAAATAATAAAATTAATAGAATTACAAAAGAAGATCAAATAAAAAAATTGCTTCATAGGACTCCCGATTTAATCTATTTAGGTGAGATCTTAACAAAAGAAGAAGCAAAGGCAATGTTTCACTGTTTAGCTGCCGGGTTAAGGGGATTTCAAACAATTCATGCAAGGGATTTTATATCTTTAATAAATCGTTTTTTATACCATTTTAAAATAAGTAAAATGTGTTTATCTGATTTAGATTTACTTATTTTAATGAATAAAACTTCAAAAAATGAAAGAAGAATACATAAAATTTCTGAAATTATTTTAGATGATACATTAAAAAATTACTATATCCAAGATATTTTTAGATATAATCCAGAGATTAAAGATTGGGAGCTTAAAAAAGAGTTATATGAAACTAAGGTTATTAAAAACATATCACAATATGAATATTTACCTCGAAATTTATTTTATTCTTATATGGAAATATATAATGATCTTTTTGAAACCTTAAAAATCATTGAAAAAATACCAATAAAAAGTTTAATCTTATTATTTCATGAGGTCTCTTATTTTTCTCATTCAATTGACAAACTTAAGAAAATCTTGAACTCTTGGAAAACGCGAGTAGTTTAAATTATTTAAAAGAAATTAATATCTATGACAAATTTGGTCGAGAAAGTATTGCTCACGGGCCTTGGCTTAATTATTATGATGATTTTTTTGACTACAATTATCCCCGGATTAAATTCTTTTTTATTATCATATAATGCTTATTTATCTAAATTTGAAGAATGTAATACTTTTATCGATGAAATCGATTACGGGGTAAATTTCTTAATATTAAATTCAAATTCTACATATCAGAATAAAGTTTTATATCCTAAAAATATGAACTTTACCCTTTTTGAACACGTTATTACGTATTATTATATAATTAAAAATAAAAAATACAATTTAGAAAAAAAATATCCCGTACAGTTTTATGCTTTAAAATATGAAAATATTTCTCCAGGATGGCATAATTTATCAATTTATTACACGTTTAACCATATTAAAATAGATATTTTATAAATATTAGCATAAAAAAATGAAATTAAAAATAAATTATCCCTCATTTTGTAAAAAATTTGATGGCTTAAAATTTCCTGAACTAAAATTTAAAGACATAAATAGTAATATATCAAAAATATATAAAAAAAAATACAATTTAACGCCTCAGGAGATTAATAAAGCCAGTTTTTTTATATTTATAATTATTTCGATGTTTTTTTTTATAATTAGTTTTGTTTTTTTAAATGGTTTAAAATTGTTTATGGGAATGATTATTGGAATTTTAATTGCTTTAATGTGTTCTTACCTATTCAATCTAAAATTATATAAATGTATAAAAAAAGAAGAAGCAAAACTTAATTCAATTCTTTTTATTATAAAAATTTATTTTTCATTATTGGTTCAAACATTAGGATCAAATTCAGATAATACAATTTCCTTCATTGAATTAATCAAAGAACTTAAGATTCAAATTTCTAAAGAATTTATGATCATTTTAGGAGAAATTCAGGAAGGTATTTCACCAGAAGAATGTTTGGGAGAGTATGTTTCATATTCAAATGATTTTAACTATTATGTTAAATGCCTTTCTTCGAATTATCTTCAATTTAATAAAAGAAGTATTGATTTTAAAAGTAAAACTCTTGAACAAGAATTTCAAATCTTTTTAAATCAATTAGATTCAAGGTTAAGTTTAATTTTCTTCATTGGACTTTTTTATCCCCTAGGTTTGGATGTATTAATTATATTTCAACACCTTACAATAATTCAAATTTCTCTTTTTATATTTTTTTTTTACTTAATTCTTAAAATAGCATATAAGAAAACCCTTAATAAAAATTTCTACTTATTAGGATTTTTATTCAACCATTCGAAAAAAGAAAAACAATTTTTTATTGAATTTGTTGATTTTTTAAACACTATGGCTCATATATTAAAACAAAATGTATCTCCCGAAAAAGCTTTTATAGAAACATACTTTCAAAAAAAAGGTGAACATACTTATTTTAGTGAATTTTTATCCTCTAAGATATCTACATTATTAAACTTATCATCCTCTATAAATGATGTTTTTGATTCCATAATAAAAAATTTTGAAAATTTGCGATATAAGATAATTTTTAAATCAATCAAGCAATTATTAGACAAAAATGCATTTAATTCTTCCAAAGGAATTAATAAAATTTTAAAAATCCTTTATTTTCATAGTTATTTGGAAAAAAAATTAGATACAATGATAAAAGGTGAGAAATTCAAAATATTTTTGTTTATTTTTATGTTGCCCCCAATTTTAGGTATTATAGGGGGTCTCTTTCCAATTTATTTTACCTTATTAAATTACCAAAATTTAAATAATAATTTCTTACTCATGTTTTATTTAAATGACGCCCTCAAATTTAACACTTTAATAATATTCGGTTTAATTGGCTTTTGTTTATTAATTTCAGTATATTTTTTTCTAAAGATTATCGACAATAAGAATAAGATTTTAATTCTTTTCATAGTAAGCTTAATTTATGGAATGCTATTCTTTTTTACACTTTACAATATGATTTTATTATTATAAAAAATCTTATAATTTCAAGATAGAAGGTTTAAATATATTATTTGAATGAATAAAAATAATCCAATAAAGATGATAATGATAAGAGAGATATATATAATAGGTTTAAAAAAATAGAGAACTTCTCCTTTTATTTTTATAAAATTATATAATTGAATAATATTATCAAAAATAAAAGGAAATAAAATGAAAAAAATTATGATTGCCCCTATTGTGACCATCAAATCTTCAGATATTAATGCAAATATAAATATTCCAATTAAAATCAAAACTAAACAAAATACATTAATTATTATTAAATTTAAGGGAATCATTTAAAATTTTTTCCTAAATATTAATTTAAACCACGATAATAATTCTCATTTATAAAGAATTTTATTATAAAGATAGAAAATGTTTTATAAAAAAAAAAGTAGTTATTAATTATGAGAGCATTTAAGATGAAAGGATTAAAATATGAAAAAGGAACATATAAATTATTTAATGAAAGATTTGTCTTTTTTCCACCACAAATTATTGATATTTTATCTTCGATTTATGGAGAGGGTGTGAAATCCTTATTAGTATGGCTTGGGAAAAAAGCGGGATGGGCTTTAATTCAAGAATGGGATGAAAATCTAAAATCAAAATCATTATCAGAACTGGTAACAAATTTTTGTACAATCATTAGTAATCATGGATGGGGGGTATTCACTCCTAAAAAAGTAACAGAAGATTTAATCATAATAAATGTAGAGCATAATATTTCTAATGATTTAGAAAATAAATCTAAATATATTTGCTATTATATTAATGGAATTTTGGCAGGATTTGGAGAGTATGCATTATATAGAGTGAATGTTACTGAAACGGAATGTAGTGTAGAAAATAGTAAATTAAATTATTGTAAATTCAATATCGAAAAGAAGATGGAAGAAGAAAAATAATTACCAAGGATCCCATTCTTCAGGGTTTAAATCTTCCATCTCATCTTCAAAATTTTCATCATTTTTTTCCTGTTTTAAAATCGAATCTTTTTGCTCATCAATGGTGTTAATTGAAGGCTCTGTTTCTTTTAATATTGTTTCTACCAATTGTTCATTATTATAATTAAAGAATTCATCTCCAATTATTATCTCTTTAAAGGCATTCAAAACAGAGAGAAAATTAAAAAATTCTTCCTTATTCATCTCGACTGTTGGATAATCCCCATTTATTCTTAGAGATAATTTTATATTACGAACCTCTCCCCCAATTTCAACAGATGTTATTTCAATCTCGGCTTTATTTTTTTTCAACTTAATTTTCCACGTGTTTTCTCTTTTTTTCTCGATTTCCATGATAATAACCTTTTATTTATCTTATTTCAATTAATTAATAATAATATGAGTATAAAATATTTTTTAAAAAAGAGAAAGGATTTCATAATGACATTTCTATTCAATATTGAATTTAATATTATTTAAATAAAATAAAAGTAAACCAAAAAGAAAAGATCAAAAGGATTATAAATGGAAATTTTATTTGAACCAATAATTGAATTTTAAGACATTTATAATTAAAAAAAAAATAAACGGATCTAATACAATATTTTACATCATTTTTATATGTCATTCTTGTAAAATTATAAAAAGTAAAAAATGATAAAAAGAAAAGATAATAGTTTAAAGAATTTTCATTATTAATTAAAAGATATAATCTAAAAAGCTCTGTATTTTTTTTATGATAATTTAAAATAATGTTAAAAAGTATTATAAATAGTAAAAAGATAAAAAAATGTAGGAAGAAAGAATAGAGTAATAAAAAGGTTAAATTTCTTAATGGAATTATTAAAAATAATAAAAAAATAACCTTACTATCTCCTCCGCCGATTATATTTAGATAAAATAAGTAAAAAGAAAAGCAAAAAGCGATTGAAAGGAAAAAAAACTTATAAAAAAAATACATAAAAATACAATATTTATATAGGAAAATTTCTGTAATGTTTAAAAAAAAAGTTATTAATAACATTCCACAAAAAATATTTTTTGGTAAGCATCTAAATTTTATTTCAAAATAAATTGAAATAAGGGAGATCCATACCAAAAAAATAATTAAAAAACTGTTATAAAAACCAGATATCATAAAATTTTACCTTTTAGTTTTCCCAAATAAGTATGAATTTCTTTAGACTCCTTGCCTTCAAATTTTCTATTTTATAGCGAAAAATTTTTATTCGTCCAAAATTTTTTTCTTGGATTAAATCTAAACGCTTTAAATAAGATAAATGTTTTATTACGCAAGAATGATTTAAATGAGTTTTACTAATTATTTGAGAAATGGATAATTCCTGATCTAGAATTAATACTTTTAAAATCTTAACCCGTGCCCTAGAACCCATTAAATCTTCGATTTTAAATTTAAGTGCTTCTCTTTTGGCAATCAAATTTGAACACCTTTTTCTTTTAATAAATAGAGAAGATTTTCTTCAAGTTTATATAATGAGATCTCTGGAATCTCAATTACACTCCTCCTCCCTTTAATTTCTTCACTTTGTACACTTATCAAAAGAATTCCTTCTCTTTTCATTTCCTGTAGATAATTCCATAATTGAGAATTTGATTTGGATGCTATTCCAATGTTTTCGCATATCGATTTATAGTTAGCTTGAATTTCTGAGAAATATGATTTATTTTTTAGATTCAATTGCAATGTCTTTATAATTGAATATAAAAAAATTAACTTTTGAAAAGACATTGTTTTTAGACAATCTAAAATTGAAAATGGAAAAACATCCTCAACACTTAGTCGAATACACTCTGATGTTATGTGTTTTAAATGTTTATTTTCGGCAATCTTTGCAGATCTCCAGATGATATTCAAGCCATATCGAATATCTCCCTTCTCATAAATGATTTTGGAAATTTGTTCAATTAATTCATTAGTAATTACATCTGAATTTAAACTTATTGAAATGCGATACTTTAAGATATCAAAAATTTCTTCTTTTGAATAATTTCGGAAAAATATAATATTTTTTTGTAGAGTACTCATTGTACTTTTATCTAAATTATGCAAGCAAGAAATGTTTCTAACAATTCCAATGATTGATATGCGTTGAGGAGAATTAAAAGTATCATCGTTAATCCGTGTTAATGAGTAGATTAAATCTTCCTTATTATTAATTAGATAATTCAATTCATCTAAAATTATTAATAAATGAATATCTTCTTTTTCTAAAAATTCTACGATTATATCAAGTAAATCTTGAGGAGAATATCCTCTTTTGGGAAAATTTTCATTTAAAGAACGTATTATATTAATTAATGCTTTATAACTGGTTCTTTCCTTTCGGCAATTTACATGAACGGTTTTTATTATGATATCACGTTTACTTGCGGCATCTTTTAGTAATTTACAAAATAATTTAACAGTAACGCTTTTTCCTATTCCCGTCTTACCTGTTATTAATATTTTCCTAGATATTGAATTTGGCTTTTTGAGAAGTTGTAAGAATAACTGTGATAATAATTGCAACTCTTTTTCTCTATGTGGTAATTTCTCTGGAAGATAATCTATATCCAATTTACTTTCATCCTTAAATAGAGATGGTTGCTTTAATAATTTATCAAAGTAATCTAATGTCATTGAAAATATTTCACAATTTGATTTATAATATAAAGTCAAAAAAAATCAGAATATAAATAAATGAACAGAGTAGTAATTTTCTATATCAATTATCTTTCTAACTAACAATTCATAAATAGAATAAATATATTATTTTTTAAGAAGAACCATTTACAATCGTTTAAAATCGAAAGGAGATATCTCTCAAAGTCTTAATCTGATTCTTCTTTTTGATATATATAATAAGTACAATCATTCCACTAAGGATCAAAAAAGGAAGAACCATTAATAAATTGTTAAAGTTCTGAAAAGGTTCTCCATTATCCATTTCGGGATTGCTAATTTGAAAAGTAAAGTATATTGTCTTATTTTCTAAAAAAAAGGTCCCATTATTTGATATTAATAAGGTAACATTGTTATCAAAAGATAAAACATTAATATCATCAAGATCAATATCAATTTTTAAAACTCCAAGTTCATTCGTTAAATATTCTTCAAAATATACTAATTTTTCGTTTTGATACATGTAAACGCGAATTGTTTGGTTTTTTAAAAAAGTAAGTGTATTATTGATAATATAAAAATATGTAAAATTCAATTTTATATAACGACTATCTAACGATATTGTATTATTATGATTCTTAGAAATGTTAATTAAAAGAGGTATTTTATTAACTCTTAAAGGAAATTCAAATGAATTATTTTTATACAAGTTATCATCAAACAATTTAAAAATTAAAATGTTGTTTCCAATTAATAAATCTCTTGTAGAGAGTAATTTTACTTTTATTTCCCCAGTTGCATTTGTAAGATATTTTTTTTGAAAATAAGTTTTATTTTTTAAGCTAATATTTAAAAAAATAGATTGATTTTTTAGCAATGAATTATTTGAACCAATAAAACGGGCTATAAAAGATAAAACATCTCCGTACATTATTGATTTTCTATAATCTATCAAGATACATGACACATTTCTTTGCATAATATCAATAACTTTAGTTTCTAGAAATGATTCTATGGTATTTGGTTCAATTGGATCGTGATAAAAATAATAAAATTTAATATATATGACTGTAGAGCTTCCATTTAAATTTAAATTAATAATATTTACAGTCCAGTTTTTTTCTATCATCCCAATTTCAGGATGTTTTGTAGAATTCCAAATTAATATACTTCTATTATTAAAAATTTGAATCTGTATAAAAGAAGATTCTATTGTATTATCATAATAAAGCTCCCATTTAGCAGAAATATTAATGCATTCATCATAAAAATAAGTTTCTTTATCTGTAGAAAAATAAATTAAATTTCGATAAAACCCAAAACAGTTTTCAGGAAGTAAAATTGAGAATATTAATATAGCAAAGATAAATCCAAAGATTTTTCTTTTTAACATGTTAAAAATTTTTAAAAATAATTATAAAAACTCTTATTTTTTCAAAAAAAATTTATTCCATGATTAATTTTAATTCCTAAGATTTTAGTTTTACTAATAGTGTGAATGAAATATGGGAAAAGTTAGAACTATTTTAATAAAAAGCATTTCAAAAGAATTGATTAACAAGTACCCTGAAGTTTTTTCAACAGATTTTGAAAAAAATAAAGAATTATTAGATAAATATTTGGAAGTTGATTCAAAACATTTAAGAAATAGGATCTCAGGTTATATAGTAAATTTAATGAAAATTAAAGAAAGGGAGAATCAAACTTCCAAATAGAAAATGATTTGAGATTAAACATTGATTAATATAATTTAAAAAATAATTAATTGAATTAAGTGAATAAAATTCCTGAGCAAAAGATTAATATTAAAAAGATGGCAGAACTACTTAAAGCAGGGCATTCAATGTTAAATCAAGCATGCCCGATTTGTAATAGTCCTATTTTTAGAAATAAAGAGGGTGAGCTATTTTGCCCCTCATGTAATAGAAAAGTTATCATTGTAAAAGATGCAAAATCTTTTAAAGAACAAAGTAAGATTATTAAAAGCCAGGAAAAAAAAATACAGGAAAATTTTAATGAAAAAGAATTAGGGAGAGATTTTATTGAGATTTATACTAAATTAAAAAGGATTTTAGTTGAAAAATTGGAAGAAATATCTTTAAAATTAGAAAAAGAAACACAAATTTCTCTCCTAAATGAATATCTCTTTACAATCAATAAAATCCTTAAAATAATCAAAAAATTATAAAATCAGCTTCTCTCTAAGTGAAAAATATATTGATGACTTTACCTTTCTTTTATAATATTGAGATAATTTATTTTATTTAGACTAAAAAGAGATTAAATTTTATACTATTTAATTTTCTCATACATATTTTTAGAAATTCTTTTAATGTATCCCTGTTGATGGAATTGTTTTAATAGATTTCTTATTTTTCTAACTTCATGAGCATCAACATTTAAGATAGTCATTAATTGAAAAATTGAAAATTGTTTTGGCAATTGTTCTTTAATTTGATTGTAAAGGCCCATTTTATATCTTTCCTATTTTCTATATTAATAAAAGAGTAATTAACCTTTACTTAAATAAATTTTGAATATTTCTTTAAAGAAAGCTAATTTAGAAAAGTTTTTATAATTCTCAGAGTAACTATAATCTTTCATTCCATATAGGTCATGATTTTGGCTTTTTTCATCGAATTATTACAACTAAGGGAGATCCTTATTGATTTAAAGATTAAAAAAAATAAAACCGTTTCTAAAAATTTAGATCAAAAATTTATAATTGGGATTAGAATTCAGGTTCCTTTGTCCTAAAATTTCTACCAACTGGTGCTTTTCCATCACCATATATCTGGTAAAGACCCACTCTCCTTGCACATTCACTAAAACTTCTATAGATATCCTTGTGCTTTCCATAAAGTGCACAAGTCTTATATATAATGGGGTTCCATGCATATAATTCATGATCTGGTTCATACCATAGTTTTTCTTCTTTCAAAATTTGTTTAAAATCTTCTTCGCCAATGACCTCTTGTAAATCTTGTTTATTTAACATTACAACTAGAGGAATTTCCTTTATTAACTTACATTCGGGTTTACTTTTTGTATTTCTCCATTCACTATTTTCAGAATCAATATTTGAAGATTCATTCGAGTATGTTGTAATTTTTTTTAGTTCTTTTAAGGCTTCAATGTTGTCCTCAAAAAAATGAGTTTGTGAATCGACTACAAAAATAACACCATCCGTTCCTTTAAAAATTCTTTTTCTTAAAGGGGAAAATCTACTTTGTCCTGCAACAGTATAAACATGGTAAAATACTTTTTTTTGTTTAGTTGATTGGAAGCGTCCTCTATCAAAATAAAGAGTTGATCCACTTGCCATTGATAATTTTGTGAGGTTTCCAACAGGGGCGATATCTTTTTTTTGTTCTTTTGTTATTCTATAAAGTGTATCAACGATTGTTGTTTTACCAGATCCTCCCATACCCCAATATAAGATTTTTATATAAATATTATGATCTGCTGAAAATCGTACCATTGGTATCTCCTATAATATGAATAACTTTCTGAGCTCTTATTATTCCTAAGAAATTTTTGAAACAAGGAATTTTATTTTAAGTATTTTATATAATTAGTTAGATTTAATTTTAATTATATAATGAATATAATTATTTAAAATAGTTAAGTTTTTATCCCTTTTTATGAATTTTTATTTTAAATAACTCTTAAAAGAATGGAGAAAATTGTTTATTAACTTATTTCTCGAAAAATAATATCCCTTTTTTAATCTTAGAATTACACCAGACTATAATAGCGTCATAGTTTGGGCCTCTATAATTTTCTTTGACAATATATCGAATAATGTCAGAATACATGATTTTTCTTTTTCCATTTATTCTTATTAAAAGGTGATTATAAATTGCTTTAACTAATTTTAAACAATTTTCAGCAAGAGTTTCAGTTTCTTTCACTCTTTTTAAAGATATTTCCATTTTAATTTTTCTAAATAATTTTTTTCTCATTTTACTTAATAAGGTATGTTTTAAAATAATCTTATAAAATACAATAATTCTATTTTTAATCATCTCTCTCTTTCTCTTAATAGTGATTTGTTATTCAAAAGAAATCTTATTTCTCCATTATAGAATCCGCTTTCACATAAATAAGATAAATAGATGAAAAAATTCTTCATATAATATTATTTAAAAAATCCTTTATATTATGGAGAAAGAAGACGAAAGGTTTAATGAATTAATAATTAATAAATGTCCTGAATGTGGAGGCGTTCCAATTAATACAACATATGAAATTATTTGTAGAGATTGTGGACTAATTTTAGGGGAGATCCTCAAAGATGCATCTTATCAATTCGAAGATCTAGATGCTAGATCCAATATGAGTAAACAATTTGTAGCTTTAGGAAATCGTACCGATTTCGTTGGAGGATTAGGTTCCTTTATTGATTATGAAAATACAAGATTATTACGGGACAAGTTTGGGAGATTATTACCCCCAAATGAACAAAAATTATATAAAAGGTTAAAGGAAAAATACTCGACATTTATAAGAATAAAAGATCATGAAACAGAATATAGAATCTTAAACATATTAAATAAGATTTCAATCTACCTGAAATTGAATAAAAACATTAAAAATAATGCTGCTTACTACTATAAAAAAATTTTAAGAAATGAAAAAAAAGTTATAAATAACATTTCTTTAATTGCTTTTTGTATCTTTTATGCCGCAAGAGAAGAAAATCATAATGCTCCCATAACAATTAATGAAATCGCAAGAGCTTTTCAAAATTTTGGGCACAGGGTAAATCCAAGACTTATTTTAAGAGATGGATTAACTTATAAAAAGTACTTGAATAAAGAAACAAAACATCATAAAAGCGAAGATTACATGATAAGATTGATAAATCAGGTAATTAATTATGATGATTTAGATGATAGATTGAAAAAAAAAGAAATTAAATGGAGTAAATTTGAATATGAAAAAATTTTAACTTTTAAATGCAATGAAATCTTACAAAATCTCTCTTATTGGGAAAGAGGTGGCCGCAATCCTTTCATTTTAATGGGAGCAATAATATACTTAGCAGATAAGTTAATTGGAAGAGATTATAACCAAAAAACTGTATTAACACAAAAAATAATCTCACAAGCTACTGGAATTGCCGAATATTCGATTAGAGATCATTATGTAAATCTTTTAAAACCATTATTTATTAAAAATTAATAAAATCTATTTTCATTTTTTTATAAATAAAATTAATAAATTTTTTAATTTTGGTAAAGCTTCTGTAGTGTAGTCCGGCCAAACTTTGCTCTAAAACTTTAGAGCTAGGATCAAGCATGCGAGGCTCTCACCCTCGCGACCCGGGTTCAAATCCCGGCAGAAGCACCATTATGCATTAATGTTTTATAATATAATATGAATTAATT